>NZ_LEKR01000065.1:0-16088 GCF_001580555.1 Stenotrophomonas sp. DDT-1 | reverse complement strand
TTATAGCCGGCTTTTCCGCTTCGTCAACACCTTTTTTCAAGGCCGTCTCACCGGAGTGGACGTTGTTGCCGATGCTGCTTCGTCGTTGGACCCGAGGGTCTTTCGTCGTTGCGAGCCGCCTATTATGCCGGACTTTTCGAGTCCGTCAACACCTTCGTTCGATCAACGCGTTCGTCGGTGGTGGCGTCGCTGTTCGCGTGTCGTTTCCGGGGAAGCGATGCGCTGCAGCAAGGGGGCGAATTCTAGAGATCCTGCAGATTTCGTCAAGGCTTTTTTTTGCACGGTGATGACAGAAGCGTCGCGACATCACGCATGACGTACGCTCGAAGATCGCGGCGGCGTTGCCCGCGCGTTGCGCGGTCAACGCCGCAACCCCTATCAATGCAAGGATGCACAGTGGAGACAGAGCAATGAGCATGCAGGTGCGGCGCGCGTGGTGGCGCGATCTTTCGATGCCGGCCATCGTCGCTGGCTTCATTACGGTGCTGGTCGGCTTCGCCAGCTCAGCCGTGATCGTGTTCCAGGCCGCCCAGGCTGTCGGCGCCGACCAGGCACAGATCGCCTCATGGATGTGGGCACTGGGACTGGGCATGGGTGTCACCTGCATCGGACTGTCGCTGCGCTATCGCGTGCCGGTGGTGACCGCATGGTCGACACCGGGCGCGGCGATGCTGGTGGTCGGTGCAGGTGGCGCCTCGCTCGCCGAGGCCACCGGTGCATTCCTGCTCGCCGCAGTGCTTGGCATGCTGGCAGGCTTCTCCGGGGTGTTCGCACGATTGATGCAGCGGGTGCCGATGGCGCTGGCCGCCGGCATGCTGGCCGGCGTGCTGCTGCGCTTCGGTCTGGACGTGTTCGTGGCCATGAATTCCCAGCTGGTACTGGCACTGGCAATGTTCGCCACCTGGCTGGCGGGACGCCGCCTGTTCCCGCGCTATGCGGTGATCGCCACACTGCTGGTCGGCATCGCGGTCGCAGCCAGCCGTGGCCTGCTGCACGCACAGCAGGTGCAGCTGCAACTGGCGATGCCGCAATGGGTGACCCCATCCCTGTCCTGGACTGCGGTAGCCGGCATCGCCCTGCCCCTGTTCGTGGTCACCATGGCCTCGCAGAACATTCCCGGTGTGGCAGTGATGCGTGCCTCCGGCTATGACGCGCCGGTGTCGCCGCTGATCGGCTGGATCGGCGTGGTCAATACCTTGCTGGCGCCGTTCGGTGCCTACGCGCTGAACCTGGCGGCAATCACCGCCGCGATCTGCATGGGCCGTGATGCACATGAGGACCCGGCACGACGCTATACCGCCGCCATGGCGGCAGGTGCCTTCTACATCATCATCGGACTGTTCGGCGCCACCGTGGCCGCACTGTTCGCGGCCTTCCCCAGCGAGCTGGTGGCGTGCGTGGCCGGTATCGCGCTGTTCGGCACCATCGCCAACAGCCTGGCCAGTGCGCTGGCGGTAGAGCGGGACCGCGAGGCGGCACTGGTCACCTTCCTGGTCACCGCCTCGGGCGTCTCCCTGGCCGGCATCGGCTCGGCGTTCTGGGGGCTGGTGGCCGGTGCGCTGTGCCTGCTGGTGCTGCGGCCCCATCAGGGCCGCTGACCTGCCCTACCCCGCCAGTGCGGCGCCGACGGTGCTCAACACCACCGAGATGACGATGGCGGCCAGTGTGGCGGCTACGCTGGTCCCGCCGCGTGCGGTCAGCTCGCTGCGCAGCCATGCGTCATCGCCGCCGCTGACGGCACGGGCCTGAGCGATCATGCGCTGGCAGTGTGCCAGGTACCAGGTGTTGCCAAAGGTGCCGGTGGTGACGCTGAGCGCGATGGTGATGACCAGCGACACGCCTTCGGGCACATCCAGCAAGGTCTCCACCACGCTGATCAGCAGCAGCAGACCGACCCACATTGCCGCCAGGCGGTACATTTTGCGGTACATCATCCAGATCGGGCCAAGCAGGAAGGCCGGCCAGTGCCAGGTGCCACTGCCCGTGGCAATGCCCTGATCCAGCCGCCAGCGCTGGCGATAGATCGGGAAGTTGCCGCCGACCACGCTGGCGTACAAGGCCCTCTCGCCCTCCAGCCCCGCAGCCGCAGCCCTGTCCGGTACAGCGACCGGCGCACGATAGGGATCGGACGGATCGCCGATATTCGGCGCAATGCCCTCAACTGCAGGGGCTGCGTCGATATCCGGGGCCGGAGCCACCTCGGTGGGAATGGAAGCCTGCTCCAGTTCGGCCAACGGCCGCCATGAGGGCATGCCTTCGCACCAGAGCAGGGTGCGCGCCGTAACCGTCCCTTGCCGCTGCAGCTGGCGAAGACCGGCCAGATCCACCGGCCCACTGCTCTGCCTGCCATTGGCGTACCACCATTGTGCTTCCTGCATGTTTTCCGTCCCTGCTACCTGCCTCGACAAACTGGAACCGCTGCAAGCGCCTACAGCGCGGTACTGCCCAGGGTCTGCACCAGTTGATGGCGCGCACCCGCCGCAAGCGTAATCTGCTCTGGCCCGGCGTTGGCCACTTCCAGGCACACGTAATCGCGCCAGCCCTCGCCGACATCGGCCATCTTCGCCGCTGCCTCCATGCCCGGGTTCCAGGCCACCAGGGTCTGGCTGCCTTCGCTGCGGATCTCGATCCGCCGCTGCAGGACGGGATCGCGAAGCACGTAGTGGCCGCCGGCACCGGTATAGATGCGGTCGCTGCGCCCCGGATCGCGCGGGTCACACAGCGACCAGGGCCCCTGCTGCTGGCGCAGCTGCGCGCCGTCCTCGTACTTGTCCAGGTACTGCAGGCCGTCGAGGCCATCGACCTCGACACGAGTGGCATCGCCGACCCGGAAGTAGCTGTGCAGTGCCTGGGTGAAGGTCACCGGCGAGGTTCCGGTGTTCTCGGTGACGAGCTGCTGGCGCAGCTGGCGGCCGATGCGCAGCTGCATCTGCAGGCGCAGGCCGGGATCGGCGCAGGGCGCAGGTGCCAACTGCAGCTCGACCTCACCGTCATCGCTCTGCCTAGCATGCAGAAGCTCCCAGCGCGCCGTACGTACCAGGCCGTGCGCCGGTACATCGGCACTCTGGCCCTGGCGGCCGAACCACGGCCAGCACACCGGGACGCCACCGCGGATGGGCGTGGGCAGCTCGACGCGCGTGGGCGAAAGCCAGAACAGATCGGGCTGCCCATCGGGAATGAACGACAGCAGCTGGCCACCAAACACACTCACGACCGCTGTGGCATTGGCGGTTCGCACCTGCCAGGCCTCCAGGCCGTGATACAGGCCGGTGCTGATGTCCGGATTCGACTGCATGCGATGACGCTCCTTGAAGACCGCGGCGATGATGTCGCGGTCAACGTGCCGCCGGCAAGGCATTCTGCCCAGCGGGTGCGATGGCGGCCGCCTCTTCCTGCAGCGTGCGCAGGATGCGCTGGCCTGCGCGGCCGTCCACCTCGCTCCAGCCCAGGCGCTGCTGCTCGGCCTGGATCGCGCGACGCGTGGCGGTACCGATCATGCCGTCGGCGGCACCGATGTCGTGGCCGCGGGCCAGCAGCAGGGTCTGCAGCTGGCGACGCTCATCGCGGCCCAGGCCTGGATCGTCGGTCGGCCAGGCGGTAGCCAGCCCGTTGCCGCCGCGCAGCTGGTCGGCAAGCGTCGCGATCGCCAGCGCATAGCTTTCGGCAGCGTTGTAGCTGTAGATCGCGTCGTAGTTGCGGAACACCAGCAACGCCGGGCCCTTGTTGCCGGCCGGCAGCAGCAGGGCGGCGCGCGCATCCGCCGGCAGGTCGGCCGGAGCCAACGCGCTGCCATCCAGCGCGGTCACGCCCTGCGCGCGCCAATCGGCCAGGGCACGACGCTGGGTGCGGCCGGCCTGGCTGGCGTTGAAGCCGGCGGGCACATGCACCTCCATGCCCCATGGTTCCCCACTGCGCCAACCGGCACGCTTGAGGTAGTTGGCGGTGGAGGCCAGCGCATCGGGGATGCTGCCGACCAGATCGCGGCGGCCATCGCCATCACCGTCCACGGCGATGCGTGCATAGGTGCTGGGCATGAACTGGGTGTGCCCGAAGGCACCGGCCCAGGAGCCGGTGAGCCCCTGTGCCTGCAGGTCGCCGCGGTCGATCAGCTTGAGCAGCGCCAGCAGCTCACCGCGGAAAAAAGGTTGGCGGCGGCCGGCGCACGACAGCGTGACCAATGACTGCAGCAGCGGGCGCTTGCCGAACACGCGGCCGTAGTCGCTCTCCACGCCCCAGACCGCGACGATGGTGGCCGGATCGACGCCATACTGGGCCGACACGCGATCGAGCAGGTCGCGGTGCTGCTGCAGCAGGGCGCGGCCATCAGCGACGCGCTGGCGATCGACCAGCGCGGCCAGGTAGTCCCAGATCGGCGTGGTGAACTCGGGCTGTGCATCGAGCAGGCCGAGCACGCTGGGGTCCGGGGTGAGCCCGGCGGTGATCTCGTTGAAGCGGTCAGCGCCGATGCCCTGGGTCGCGGCGGTGGCCTGCAGGCCCGCCAAGCAGCGGCTGAACGCCGGATCGGTGCTGGCGGCGGAAGCCGCAGGCAGCGCCGGGGTCGACGCAAGGGCGGCCGCCAGGCCGAGCGTGGTCAGAACAGGCATGGCGTCCTCCGTGTTGCCGTTGCACGGCCATCTTAGGGGCAGCGGTGCCGCCGAACCTGAAGGGGCACCGGCTGGCCACCACCTCAGGCGCGGCGCAGCAGGCGCAGGCCATAGGCGGGGCTTTCGGCATCCCATCGCTGCGCCACCTGCAGGCCCGCCTGCCGCAACAGCGCGTCGAAGCTGTCCTCGGTGTACTTGTGGCTGTACTCGACGCGAATGGGTTCACCGGCGGCGAAGTGGAAAATGCGGCCATCCAGGTGGACGTCCTGTGCCCGCTGGCTGACCAGATCGGTCTCGATGCGCAACCGCGCGGTGCTGTAGCGTGCACGATGACGGAAGCCATCGAGATCGAAGTCGCTGCCGATCTCGCGGTTCAGGCGGGCCAGCAGGTTGAGGGTGAATGCGGCGGTGACGCCCTGCGCATCGTTGTAGGCCGCCTCGATCAACGCCGGGTCCTTGTGCAGGTCGATGCCGACCAGGGCCAGGCCATCATGCCCCATGGTCTGGCGCATCGCGTGCAGCAGCGCGACCGCGTCCTCGCCTTCAAAGTTGCCCAGCGTGGAACCCGGGAAGAACAGCAGCCGTCGCGCGGGTTCGCGTTCGGGCATGGGTACGGCGACGGGACGGGTAAAGTCGGCACAGACCGGCAGCATCTCCACCTCGGGCAGCGCCGGGGCCAGATGGTCGATGCTGGACAGCAGCGCGGCACGTGAGATTTCAATCGGCGTGTAGGCCACCGGGTCGTGCAGGGCGGCCAGCAGCAACGCGGTCTTGCGGCCACTGCCGCTGCCCAGTTCCACCACGTGCAGGTGCGGCCCGACGCTTCGGGCGATGTCCGGCAGTACCCGTGAAAGCAGGGCCAGCTCGGTGCGCGTGGGGTAGTACTCGGGCGTATGCGTGATCTGCTCGAACAGGCGCGAGCCGCGTGCATCGTAGAAGTACTTGGACGGCAGCTGGCGGGGCGTGCGCAACAGCCCGGCCACCACGTCGGCAAGGATCTGCTGGCGGCCGGGAGTGAGATCGGTCAGCGCCTGCAGCGCGTCCTGCACCGTACTCATGCGAGATCCCTGGCCAGGCGCAGCCCGGAGAACTGCCAACGCGCCGGGGGCATGAAGAAGTTGCGGTAGCTGGCACGCACGTGGCCACGCGGCGTGGCGCAGCTGCCACCGCGCAGCACCCATTGCCCGCACATGAACTTGCCGTTGTATTCACCGAGGTTGCCGGCGAAAGGGCGAAAGCCCGGATAGGCGCCATACGCGCTGTGGGTCCATTCCCATACATCGCCGAACAGCTGCCGCAGCCCACTGCCCTGCCCCGCCCGAGGGTGCAGCTGATCGTCGTCGGCAAAATGGCCACGCAGGGGCTGCGACGCAGCGGCGGCTTCCCACTCGAACTCGCTGGGCAGGCGCGCACCAGCCCAGCGCGCGCAGGCATCGGCCTCGTAATAGCTGAGG
Organism: Stenotrophomonas sp. DDT-1; assembly: GCF_001580555.1. Taxonomy (NCBI): domain Bacteria; kingdom Pseudomonadati; phylum Pseudomonadota; class Gammaproteobacteria; order Lysobacterales; family Lysobacteraceae; genus Stenotrophomonas; species Stenotrophomonas sp. DDT-1. The sequence continues at coordinate 10,030 of NZ_LEKR01000065.1, read as the reverse complement.
TGGCAGACCGGCGCATGCGGGTCCAGCTCTCGCCAACCGCCGAGGGTGTACTCGCGCTGCAGGGCATCGTCCCAGTACAGCGGGTGCTGCCAGCCCTCGGTTTCGCGCAACGCCCAGCCTTCGCTGAGCCACCAGCGCGGCTCGCGGTAGCCGCCAGCCTCGATGAAGGCGAGGTACTCGCCATTGCTCACGGGACGCTCTGCAAGTGCGTGTGCGGGGAGCAGCACGCGATGCGCCGGCGATTCGTTGTCGTAGGCAAAGGCGACGTGCTGCGGCCAGGCAGCGGCGCCAATGGTGACGATGCGTTCGGGTGATTCGGTCCAGCCCTGCGCACTGGCAGCGCTGGTGGCAGGCTGCAGGTCCTCGCGGTAGGCCGGCTGCAACGGATTGCACCACAACGCATGCTTGATGTCGGTCAACAGCAGTTCCTGGTGCTGCTGTTCGTGCTGCAGGCCCAACTGCAGGTGGTGCAGCGCCTGCGCGTCGAGGTCACCCGCCGCCAGTCGCGATTGCACCTGTGCATCGACCTGCTGGCGGTAGTCGCGCACCTGCTGCAGCGAGGGCCGCGACAACAGGCCGCGTTGCGGCCGCGCGTGCGCTGGACCGATGCTTTTGTAGTAGCTGTTGAAAAGATAGTCCCAGGCTGGATCACGCGCAGGCGCACTGGCGAATCCCGCCAGCACGAAGCGTTCGAAGAACCAGGTGGTATGGGCCAGGTGCCACTTGCTGGGACTGGCGTCGGCCATGCTCTGCAGCATGGCGTCCTCTGCACTGAGCGGTGCGGCCAACTGCAGGCTGCGGGCACGCACATGTGCGAAGTGGTGGGCGAGGTCGTGCTGCGGGGCAGCGACGGCGGTGGGTACGCTGTCCATGCCTACAGCATCGGCGCAGTGCGGTGAGTGCGACGTCATGGCGGCACACTGCCCCATTCACATGGTTGCGGGCATACCTTTTCAAAAAGCGCGTGTTCAAGAAGCGGGTGAGGACGCCGCTAACGGCAGTGTTGCGGCCGCATCGTCACCGCACTGGACTTCCTGCGTGCCCCTGCATCCACTCCGCCAGCCTGCGCATTACCTGTTCGTGCTGCCCGCCGTGCTGGTCGTCCTGGTGCTGTGGATGGCACTGGGCACCGAGGATGTGGCCAGCCCGGCCCAACGCATCCTGCCCTGGCTGCTGGCCTGCCTCGGCGCGGGCCTGGCCCTGCTCTACCACCAGATACGCACGTTGTGCCTGCTGCTGGTCGTGGCGGTGGTGTTCGCCCTGCTGCACCGGGACGTCGGGGGCTACCTGCGCAGCGGCCATGTCGGCGCCTTGACTCCGTTGCGCTTCCACGCAATCTCGGCCTGGGTGCCGCTGCTGTTTGCCGGGCTGGCACTGTGGCCGGAACGCGGACGCCGACGCCAGGACCTGCTGCTGCGCAGCGTGGTCTGCGGCGCGGCCCTGGTGATCTTCCTGCTGCTTGCGGCACAACAGCCGCAGGGCATGCACGATCTGCTGTCGAGCCGTCACTGGGCCTGGATTCCCGCCGACTGGAACGCGCTGGCGCAGCTGCCGGCGCTGCTGTTCCTGCTTGCGACCGCAGCACTGGGCTGGCAGGCGTGGCGGCATCCGCGGCCACTGCACACGGCGATGCTGCTGGCCCTGCTGTGCCTGTGGTGGATGCTGCCGCGGATCTTCCTGCAGCCGGTACTGCTGCCGGCGCTGAGCAGCGCCGCCCTGCTGCTGATGCTGGGCGCGATGCTGCAGGAATCCTTCCACATGGCCTTCCGCGATGAGCTGACCGGCCTGCCCGGGCGACGGGCGTTCAACGAGACCCTGCAGCGGGCGCGCGGCACCTACAGCATCGCGATGGTGGACGTGGACCACTTCAAGTCGTTCAACGACACCCACGGCCACGACACCGGCGACGACGTGCTGCGCCTGGTGGGGTCGCGGCTGGCGCGTGTCGGCGACGGTGGCCGAGCGTTCCGCTATGGCGGCGAGGAATTCGCAGTGGTGTTCCTCGACCGCCCAGCGGCGGCCTGCATTGAGGCCGTCGAAGCACTGCGGCAGAGCATCGAGGACACCCGCATGCAGCTGCGCGACCGCAGCACCCGCAGCCGTGACGACGAAGCCGGCCGTCAGCAGCGCGGACGCGGCGGCACCGGCCAGGTGGTGCAGGTGACGGTGAGTATCGGGCTGGCCGACAGCCGCGTGGATCCGCGACCAACGGCAGTGATCAAGGCCGCCGACCAGGCGCTGTACATGGCCAAGGACGGAGGTCGCAACCAGGTCCGCGCGCACGGCGGCCAGCGCCTGCTGGCTGCATCCAGTGCGTAGGACTCAGACCGCGTCGAGGTAATACCAGCGGCCGTCGATGCGCCGGAATCGGCTGTGCTCGGTCATTCTCACCGCGCTGCCGCCGCCGATGCGGTAGCGCGCGGTGAAGCGCACTTCAGCACTGTCTGCGCCGGTGACCGTGTGGTCGTGCACGGTCAGGCCCAGCCAATGGGTGCGCTGGCCTGGCGCGTCGTCCAGCGACAGCTCGGCCGGACGTGTGTCCGGGTGCCAGGTGTGGCGCAGGTAGCCGGCCAAGCCCCTCACATAGGCGCTGTAGCGCGAACGCATCAGGCGCTCGGCATCGGGCGCGGCCTCGCCGGCATGGAAACGGCCACAGCAGGCGGGATAATCGGCGGGAAGGCCACAGGGGCAGGGATCGGCGGATTTTCGGCTCATGCCGGCATTGTCGCCGGGTTGCAGGAATTGATGCACGCGCGGCGGCAGTCGCCCGGATCAGGACAGGCGTATGCTGTCGCGCCCCCACATTGATTGATCGCCGTGCTGGAACTGGTTCCCCCTGAGTTGTGGTGGCTGGTGGTGATCGCCTTCATCGCCGGCCTTGTGGATGCCGCCGTCGGTGGCGGTGGCCTGGTGCAGCTGCCCGGCCTGTTCACGGTGCTGCCACAGCAGACACCGGCGATGCTGTTTGGTACCAACAAGTTCAGTTCGATGTTCGGTACCGGTGCGGCTGCCTGGCGCTATGCGCGCAATGTGCGCTTCCCGTGGAAGCCGGTGCTGTTCGCGGCCGGCACCGCTTTCATCTTTTCCTTTGCCGGGGCCACGGCGGTCAGCCTGTTGCCGAAGGATGCTGTACGGCCGCTGGTGCTGGTGCTGCTGGTCGCGATGCTGGCCTACACGCTGTGGAAGAAGGACTTCGGTGCGTTGCACCGGCCGCAGGAGATCGGCCGCCGCGAACTGGTGATCGCGCTGGCGATCGGTGCGGCGATCGGCTTCTACGACGGCTTCTTCGGGCCAGGCACCGGCAGTTTCCTGATCTTCCTGTTCGTGCGCTTCTTCGGGCTGGATTTCCTGCGCGCGTCAGCGGCGTCGAAGGTCGTGAACCTGGCGACCAACGTGGCAGCGATCTCGTTCTTCGTGCCGACCGGCAACATCCTGTGGCTGTTCGCGCTGCCAATGGCCGCAGCCAACATCATCGGTTCGGTGGTGGGCACGCGCCTGGCGCTGAAGGGCGGCACGCCGTTCATCCGCAAGCTGTTCGTGGGGCTGGTGGTGGTGCTGATCGCGCGGATGGCGTGGGATACGTTCCGCGGTTCGTGAGGGACGTTATGAAATGGTAGGTGCCAACCTTGGTTGGCACGCCGTTTCCGGTCGCGAAGAGCAGCCGAGCATGGCTCGGCTCTACAGGTGGATTGCCCGAGGCGCTCAGGCCTCGGCTTCTTCCGGTTCGTTGGCCTGCTGGCGGCTGCGCTCGGGCAGCTTCAGGCGCTTGCCCTCTTCGTCGTACTCGATCAGCAGCACGCCGGAGTCGTGGCGGCCGCTGATTTCGACGAAGCAGGCGCCACCGATGAACGGCTCCAGCGTCATCACCGACTTCAGCGGGGTGGCGACCACCATCTGGAAGCCGAAGTTGTCGAAGATGTTCATCGCCAGCGCGGTGAACTCGTTGTCGGCCTTGTCGAAGGCCTCGTCGAGCACGACCGCCGCGTAGCTGGGCAGCTGGCTGTCAGCGCCGCCAAGCTGGTAGCGCAGCGCGGCCGCCAGGCAGGTGGTGGCCAGCTTCTGGCGCTGGCCACCGGACTTGCCGGCGCCGCTGCGGTAGATCTCGACCTGCTGGCGCGTTTCCGCATCCAGCTCGACGCCGATGAACTCCACGTGCATGCGCACGTCCAGCACCAGCTCGCGCCAGCGCTTGTCCTCGCCTTCCTGCGAGCCGAGGCGGTTGACCAGCTGGCGCAGCACGGTGAACTGCGATTCGGCCAGCTCGCGCTGCTCGGTCTGCTGCTGCGACAGCACCTCGCGCAGCTGCAGGTGGAACTCAGCGACCTCCGGCAGGCGGCGGTCGCTCAGTTCGATGGTCAGCAGCGTGCCACGGTTGAACGGCACCTGCTCCAGGCTGGCGTTCACCTCGTCCAGGCGCTGGCCGATCGACTTGCGGGCCTCTGCGCTGTGACGCTGCAGGGCCAGCAGGTTGTTCTTGCTCTGGTTCTGCAGCAGGTCGAAGAAGCGCTCTTCGTGCTGTGGCAGGCCGTCGCGTTCCAGCCGTTCGAGGCGTGCGAGGAAGTCCTCGGCCGAGGCCACCGACACGGTGAAGTCGCCCGACTCCTCCGGCCACTGCTGGATGAAGCGACGGAAGCAGCCGATCAGCTGGTTCTCGATGCGGTTGAGGTCCTGCTGCGAGGACGACAACTGCTCGTTCAGCGCGTTGCTGACCTGGCGCATGTGCGCTTCGAGCGTTTCCAGGCTGAGCGGACCCTGTTCCTGCAGGCGCTCGGCGAGGCCGGCTTCCTGCTCCTGGGCCAGGCTCGGCAGCACCAGTGCACGGCTCTGCTGGCGTGCGCGGTCCAGGCGATCACGTTCCTTGACCAGCTGGCCGCGCTCGACGCGGACGTCTTCATAGGTGCGGCGGGACTGCTCGATGTCGGCGCGCACGGCGTCGATCTGCTTGGCCAGCTTGGCGAGATCGGCGTTGCCTTCGCGCAGGTCGCGCAGGGTGGCTTCGATATCGCTCAGGCGCTGCTGCGGAGCGGCGATGTCGATCTCGTTCCAGCTGATGCTGACCAGCTCGTGGCAGGCCAGGCGGCGTTCGTTGTCGCGGTCACGCTGCCCGCGCAGGCGCGCGATGTCGGTCTCGCAGCTGGCGATGCGCTTGGCCAGCTCCTGTGCTTCGCGCTCGAAGGCGCCCACCTTGTCGTGGTTGTTGAAGCCGAGGATCCAGCGACGGCGGTCGCCCACCGCACTGCGGTCGTCCTTCTCGAAACGGTCGCCGGGATGCTTGACCTGGCCTTCGCGGGTGATGCCGCGGTCGACGTTGCGCAGCTGCTTGGCATCCACGCATTCGTAGTCGAAGCGCTTGCCCAGCTCGCGGCGCAGCCAGCTTTCGAACACATGCTCGCGCAGTTCAAGCTTGTGCAGCAGCGACTTCGCCGACGGCTCACGGGCGAATGCATCATCGTTGCGGCGCACGCGGTAGTAGGTGAAGCGCATGCCAAGATGGGTACGGTTCACCCATTCGGCGACGTCGTTGTAATGCTTGTCATCGACCAGCAGCGACAGCGCGAAACCACCCAGCACGCGCTCGATGGCACCCTGCCAGCCCTGCTCTTCCGAGCGGACCTGGATCAGTTCGCCGACGAAGGGCAGTGCCGCCTCGGCGATGCCGGTTTCCTCGGCCAGGCGCGCGCGCAGCTTCTGCATCGGCGCCGGGATGTTGGAGGGCGTGCGCTGCATCGCTTCGAGTTCGGCACGGACCTCGCCGAAGCGGCGCTCGTCATCGCGCTTGCCGCCCAGGCGGTCACTGATCGCGTCGTCCAGTGCCGAGGAGGCACGCTGGCGGTCCTGCAGCTCGTTCTGTGCGCGCTCGACCAGTTCGGCGAAGCCATGGGCGTCGTCCGGCAGTTCGGCCCCCAGTTGCTGCGCCGCCTGGCGTGCCTGCTCGCGCTTGGCCTGGCGGCGGTCACGCTCAGCTTCGGCACGGCCCTGCTCGCGTTCCAGTTCCTCGATGCGCTCACCGCCCTGCTGGCGGCGCTGCAGCTCCAGTTCGGCCAGGCGCTCGGTGTGATTGTCCAGTGCGGCACGGCGCTGGGATTCTTCGCCGAGCAGGCCGCGGTCACGCACGTCCATCTCGCGCAGGCGCGCTTCGATCAGCGCCTGGCGCCGGCTTTCGCGGAAGCTGTCGACACCCAGCTTCAGTGCTTCGTCGTCGCCACGACGGCGGTGCATTTCCTTCAGGTCGTTGTAGTAGGCGCGCGCCGGCAACAGGGTTTCCACCTGGCGGCGGGCAGTGACCACCGCCTGGTGCGCGCCATCAAGCTCGGCGAAGTCGCTGACCAGGCGCTCGGCGGCGTCGAAGGTCTTCGGCGTGTCGAGCATGAAGTCGCGCAGGAAGACGTTGAGGTCGCCCAGGTTCTTCGCCGACTGCGTCTTGTGCAGCAGGCGCAGTGCCATCTCGTTGTCGATGCCGAGCAGGTCGCGGAAGCGCTCGGCGTAGCCGGAGAAGGTGTCGAAGTGGTGCAGGTCGGGCAGCTTCTGCTTCAGCTTGCGCAGGTCCAGGTCGAAACCGCCGAGGTCCTTGGCGATGTCGAACGGGCGCTCGGCGATCATGTAGTGCTTGCGCACATCACCGGCCGAGGTGCCGTTGCCGGAGATCCACAGCAGGCGCACCAGGCTGACCACGCGGCCATCGCCGGCGCGGTATTCCAGCACCAGCGCGGTCCAGGTCGCGCCCTTGCGCAGGTACTGGGTGGCGATTTCGCCGGTGCCGCTGTCCTGCTGGTCGGCCCACGCGCCGCGCACGTAGGACACCAGGTTGCGGTCGCGGCCACTGCGCTCGGCTTCACGCGCAGCGGCGTTGAAGTCGACGATGGCCGGTGGCGTCAGCAGCGCGGACATGGCATCGAGCAGGGTCGACTTGCCCGAGCCGGAGCGGCCGACGAAAAGGAAGCCGCGCTCGGCGATCGGTACTTCGGTCAGGCCGTTGAAGGTGCCCCAGTTGTGTACCTGCAGGCGGCGCATGCGGAACTGCTGCAGGCGCGGGTCCGGCAGGCCTTCGTTGAACAGGGCGGGAGTGTGCTTGGAGATAGCCATGCGATGGTCGGGTCTCTCAGGCCTCGGCGGCCGGGGTTTCACGCAGCTGGCGGTAGACCGCCGAAAGCTGGGACACGTCTTCGGCGGAGAACAGCAGCTTCAGCGCCGGCGAGACTTCGTGGCGGTCTTCCTGGCCGCTGAGGCGGGTCAGGATGTGGTTGTCCTTCATCTTCTGCACCGCCGATGCGACGCGACGGTTGAAGCCGGCGCGGTCGGTGGACAGGTTCTTTTCGTAGATGGCCAGCGCTTCGGCCATCTCGGCGTCGGCGACCACTGCGCGGTTGCCGCGCGCATCGGCCTCGGCCAGCTGCTGGCGCAGGTACAGCAGCAGCACCGAGTCGATGAAGGTCAGCGGGGAGGTGCGCAGCAGCACCGGCGCATCGACGTCTTCGGTATCGGCCTGGCGGGTGAACGCCACGCCACTGTCGCGGTCGAGCACCAGTTCCAGGAACAGGTCGGCCAGCGATGAGCGGATGGCCGCCTCGCTGCGGATCAGCGCCGGCCACAGCTTGGCGTGGCGCAGCTGGTCGATGCTGGGGCCGATCAGCAGCTGGCACAGCGCACGGCGCGCATCCAGCGGCAGGCGCCCGGTATCGCCGAGGTAGTACACGTCGTTGCCACGGCGGGGCTGCGCCACGGCCGCCACCGGCTCGGCTTCGTAGGCGTCTTCCGCCACGTCGGCCTGCGGTGCGTCGATGGGATCTTCATGCCAGCTCATGGCGTCTCTCCTGGGTGAACCAAACCAGCGGGATGCGGGCGCGACGGATCTGGCCGTCGCCACCACGCCATTGCGCAAGCTCCTGCTCGCCGGCGACCACGTTGCCGAAGCGCGTGCCCAGCGACAGGTAGCCGATGACGCTGCCGAGGCCCTGCGGCGCTTCGCGCTGCGACAGGGCCTGGGCGATGCTGAGACGCGGCTGTGCATCGAGCAGGTCGTGCAGGTCGCGGCGCAGGGTGCGGAAGTCGATTTCGGACGAAGCGACCAGATCGCCGACGCTTTCCAGGCTGATCGCGGCTGCGTCGTTGTATTCGACGTTGCCATCGACCTGGGCGCTGCGCGGATCGTGCAGTTTCCATTGCGACCACGAGCGCAGGCGGCTGGTGGTCAGCTGCAGGTCGCGGCCGATGCCACGTTGTGCGGGGAACTCGTCACGCAGAGCGAGCGCTTCGGACTGCGCCTGCTTGAGCAGCTGGTTGAGGCGACGCTGTTCCAGATAGCCACGGCTCTGCACGAAGCCGCGCAGGCTGCGCGCGAAGTGCTGCAGCACATCGTGCACCTGGCCACCGCGCTCGAGCATGGTGCTGGTGAAGCCGCGCAGGAAGTTGCGTTCGTTGCGGTCCAGGCGGCGGGCGAAGCCACGCGCCAGCACCGCTTCCAGCGCGGCATCGAGCTGGGCGCTCTGCTCGGCGTCGTTGAGCAGGCGCCAGAAGGCCTGGAAGCTGCGCCCGGCATCACTTTCGCCGATCACGTCCACGCCTTCGAACAGCTGCGACAGCACATCGCCGCGCTCGCCCTCGTCGTCGATGATGCGTTCGCGGAACTCGCGGTTGAGCTGCTCGAAGTCGTCGCGCACGCGGCGGAAGTCCTCGGTCAGCTCGTCGGCCAGGCCGATGATCTGGCGCGCACGTTCCAGCGCGCGCTTGCCGTCCAGCGCGATCACACGGCCGGCGCTGACACGGGCAATCTCGGCGTCGATCCGGTCGCGCTCGTCGCGCAGCGCCGACAGGCGGGCGTCCGGATCGGATTCGGTCTGCGCGGCCAGCTGCGAGAGCTGTTCGATGACCAGCGCCAGGCGGCTTTCGGTGGCGGCCACACGGGCCTGCTCGAGGCCGTCGGCGAATCGGATCGCCTGCAGTGCTGCGGTCGACAGCTCGTACTGCTCCTGGTCGGCGCCCTCGGGCAGGCGGCGTTCCAGCCAGCCCTGGGCCAGCCAGTGCGCGATGTAGGCCTGCGCGGTACGTGGCAGCTCGCGCGACAGTTCGTCGCCGTTGAGCTGATCCAGCGCACGCTGCAGGCGCTCGTTGAGCACCGACGAAGGCAGGGTACGCTCGCCGTCCATCAGCAGCCCCTGCAGCAGGCCGATGATTTCCGGAGCGTGGTCGGCGGCGAGCAGCTTCCACTGGGGCTGTTCGCGCAGATGGCGGTAACGGGAGATGCGTTCGCGGTGCTTCATGCAGCGAAAGGAGTCATGAGGGCTGGCGGGGACGAGCAGCCGCCCGCGGCGGCCGCGCGGGCAGCCGTGGGCATGCCGGCCCGCAGGGGCCGGCGGAGTGCGGTCAAGCGGCTCAGCGCTTGCCGCCCACTTCGATGAAGCGCAGGAACTCGGCGCGGGTACGCGCGTCGTCGCGGAAGCTGCCCAGCATCTTGGAGGTGACCATGCTGACGCCGCGCTTGTGGATGCCGCGGGTGGTCATGCATTCATGGGCGCCCTCGACGACCACGCCGACGCCGATCGGCTGCAGCACATCCTGGATGCACTGGGCGATCTGCGCGGTCATCTTCTCCTGCACCTGGAAACGGCGGGCGTAGGCTTCGACGACGCGGGCCAGCTTGCTGATGCCCACCACCTTGCCGGCCGGCAGGTAGCCGACGTGCACGCGGCCGATGATCGGCGCCATGTGGTGTTCGCAGTGGCTTTCGTACTCGATGTCGCGCAGGACGATGAGTTCGTCATAGCCGGCCACTTCCTCGAAGGTGCGCTCCATGTAGGCGCGCGGGTCATCGCGGTAACCGCTGAACCAGTCGCCATAGGCTTCGGCGACACGGCGGGGGGTATCCAGCAGGCCTTCGCGGGACGGGTCCTCACCGGCCCAGCGCAGCAGGGTGCGCACGGCATCCTCGGCCTGGTCCTGGGTCACGTCGCCCTGCGGGGCGGCCTTTTCGTTGTTCTTGCTCATTGCGTACAGCGTCCCGAACGGGGGGCGAGCATCGTACCCGACCGGGGGG
>NZ_LEKR01000064.1:0-16547 GCF_001580555.1 Stenotrophomonas sp. DDT-1 | reverse complement strand
GGGTGACAACGTCAAGATGGAAGTCACCCTGATCAACCCGGTGGCCATGGACGAAGGCCTGCGCTTCGCCATCCGCGAAGGCGGTCGTACCGTCGGCGCCGGCGTGGTCTCGAAGATCATCGAGTAAGCCTGCAGTGCCGGTGGTTGCATAGCGCCGCCGGTTACGCGAATGGCGGGCCGGGAACCTCGGTCCGCCTTCGCCGTCTAAGGGAAGGCAAGTTTTCAACGTACGCCAGTAGCTCAATTGGCAGAGCAGCGGTCTCCAAAACCGCAGGTTGGGGGTTCGAGTCCCTCCTGGCGTGCCATCTGCCCACCTTATCCAGCGGCCTGGGCCGCTAAAGCAGACACAGCCGGATGAATAGCAAGATCGAACACTCCAAGGACAACTCCGCCAACGGTGGAGATATCGTCAAGTATGTCGCCGCATCGCTGCTGGTGCTGGCCGGTCTGTTCGTCTGGTTCTGGTTCTCCGCCGACTCCGGTCGCGCCGCCCAGCTGGGTGCGTGGGCGGGTCAGCTGCGTGCATTGGCGGTCGTGGTCGGTCTGGTTGGCGGTATCGGCGTGTTCATGCTGACCGGCAAGGGGCGCGACACCCGCGAATTCCTCTCCGAGTCGCGCTTCGAACTGCGCAAGGTGGTCTGGCCGACGCGCCAGGAAGCCGTCCGCATGACCTGGGTCGTGATCGTCGTGGTGCTCATCCTCAGTCTTCTGCTGGGTGGCTTCGACTTCCTGATCCAGAAACTGACTCAGTGGTTCCTGAGCCGCTAAGGAGAATTGCATGAAGCGTTGGTACGTCGTTCACGCCTATTCGGGCTTCGAGAAGTCGGTGGCGCAGGCTCTGCGCGATCGCATCGTCCGTGACGGCATGGAAGAGCGCTTCGGCGACGTCCTGGTCCCGACCGAGGAAGTGGTCGAGATGCGCGCCGGCCAGAAGCGCCGTTCCGAGCGCAAGTTCTTCCCGGGTTACGTGCTGGTCCAGATCGAGACCCACGAGGAAGCCGGCATTCCGCGCATCGACAACGAAAGCTGGCATCTGGTCAAGGAAACCCCGCGGGTCATGGGCTTCATCGGCGGCACCGCCGATCGTCCGCTGCCGATCGCCGATTCCGAGGCCGAGGCCATCCTGAACCGCGTTCAGGAGGGTGTCGAGAAGCCGCGTCCGAAGGTGCTGTTCGAGCCGGGCCAGATGGTCCGCGTCACCGACGGTCCGTTCAACGATTTCAATGGCGTCGTCGAAGAAGTCAACTACGAGAAGAGCCGTCTGCGCGTCTCGGTGCTGATCTTCGGTCGTGCCACTCCGGTCGAGCTGGAGTTCGGCCAGGTCGAAAAGGCCGTCTGACCTGTCCTGTCGAGTCGAGCCATGCTCGACTCCGGGGTCTGGATGGTGCGGTAGTCGGGCATGGCTCGACTCTCCAAAGGGAACCGGGCCTGGCCCGGTTCCGTTCGTTTACCTGCCGCTTCAGGCATGTGAAGAAAAAACCTGTTATAGTGCGCGGCTCCCCGCTGGGGAAGCCAGCAGGACGAGGCCGCCGCAAGGTGGCCTTCAGCATGATTTCAAAACGCGATGCCGGGACGCGTGATTCCCGGTCCGATGGGGAGCCTGTTGTCGAAAGGCGCTAGCACCCGGAGAGCACTCACATGGCAAAGAAAGTTGTCGGTTACATCAAGCTGCAGGTGAAGGCCGGTCAGGCCAACCCCTCGCCGCCGGTCGGTCCTGCGCTGGGTCAGCGTGGCCTGAACATCATGGAATTCTGCAAGGCGTTCAACGCTGCCACGCAGAAGCTCGAGCCGGGTCTGCCGGTTCCGGTGATCATCACGGCCTACTCGGACCGTACGTTCACCTTCATCACCAAGAGCACCCCGGCTACCACCCTGCTGAAGAAGGCCGCTGGCATCTCGTCGGGCTCCAAGCGCCCGAACACCGAGAAGGTCGGCAAGGTCACCCGTAAGCAGCTGGAAGAGATCGCCAAGGCGAAGGAACCGGATCTGACTGCCGCCGACCTGGACGCCGCCGTGCGTACCATCGCTGGCTCTGCCCGTTCCATGGGCCTCGTGGTGGAGGGTTAATAAGATGGCACAGACCAAGCGTGAGAAGGCCATCAAGGCCGCCGTCGTTCCGGGCAAGGCATACGCCTTCGAGGACGCGATCAACATCCTGAAGACCGCCACCAAGGCCAAGTTCGTCGAGTCGATCGACGTCGCCGTGCGCCTGGGCGTCGATGCGAAGAAGTCCGACCAGCAGGTCCGTGGCTCCACCGTGCTGCCGGCCGGTACCGGCAAGTCGGTCCGCGTCGCCGTGTTCGCTCCGGCCGGTGCCAAGGCTGACGAAGCCCTGGCTGCTGGCGCCGACGCCGTCGGTATGGATGACCTGGCCGAGAAGATGCAGGCCGGCGATCTGAACTACGACGTCGTCATCGCGACCCCGGACGCCATGCGCGTCGTCGGTAAGCTGGGCACCGTGCTGGGCCCGCGCGGCCTGATGCCGAACCCGAAGGTCGGCACCGTTTCCCCGAACCCGGGTGAAGCCGTGAAGAACGCCAAGTCGGGTCAGGTCCGTTACCGCACCGACAAGGCCGGCATCATCCACTGCACCATCGGCAAGGCCGACTTCGCCGAAGACGCGCTGAAGTCGAACCTGACCGCGCTGCTGCTGGACCTGATCAAGGCCAAGCCGGCCACCTCGAAGGGCACCTACCTGCAGAAGGTTTCGGTCAGCTCGACGATGGGCCCGGGCGTCACCGTCGACCAGTCGTCGCTGACCCTGAAGTAATTGTTTCAAGCGGTCACGGTGCCCCGGGTGCCGTGACCGTGACATTTGAAGGCATCGCTGGCAGTGCATCGCCCGCGGTAGCCGTCAAAGACCGCAGGCGCGGTCGTGGCAATACCGGCGACGGGCATGGAAGCTCGATCTGGCAAGGAGTCGCCGCCGGAGCAGTCAGGAGCGCTTAATCGATTCCCCGGAATCACCCTGCGTAGATGGTGCCCTTCTGGAGTTTTTCTGGTTCACGCACGTCTGGGTTTCCCAGGTTGGCCCACTCCAGGTCTAGAACGGCCCACCCCCGGAACATCATCCCGATGTTCCCGGCGTCCAGGATGGATGCCGCACAGGACCGCACACGGCAGGAGCCGTAAGCGGAGTTCAATAGGAGGAGTGCAATGGCTCTCAATCTGTCCCAGAAGCAAGAAGTAGTCGCCGAGCTGGCAGACGTCGCCGCCAAGGCCCACTCCTTGATCGCAGCCGAATACGCTGGCACCACGGTCGCCCAGATGACCGCGATGCGCAAGCAGGCTCGTGAAACCGGTGTTTTCTTGAAGGTTGTCAAGAACACCCTGGCTTCGCGTGCCGTTGAAGGCACCGAGTTCGCAGTCGCCCAGGACCAGATGGTTGGTCCGCTGCTGTACGCGTTCTCGCTCGAGGAGCCCGGCGCTGCCGGTCGCCTGATCAAGGAAGCCGCCAAGGGCAACGACAAGCTGAAGGCTAAGGTCGTCGCCATCGGTGGTGAAGTGTTCCCGGCGAGCCACGTCGACGTGCTGGCATCGCTGCCGACCCGCGACCAGGCCCTGGCCATGCTGGCCCGCGTCCTGACCGAGCCGGTCACGATGTTTGCCCGCGCCATCAAGGCCGTTGGCGAGAAGCAGGGTGGTGGCGATGTCGCCGCTGACGCTGCCGAGCCGGCCGCCGAGACCGCCTGAGTTTCGACTTACCGTGGTTCCTGACGGAACCTCAATCCAGAAAATCATCCAAAGGTATTAATCATGTCCCTTACCAACGAACAGATCGTCGACGCCATCGCCGAGAAGTCCCTGATGGAAGTGATGGAGCTGGTCAAGGCCATCGAAGAGAAGTTCGGCGTCTCCGCCGCTGCTCCGGTTGCCGTGGCTGCTGCCGCTGGCCCGGCTGCTGCTGTTGAAGAGCAGACCGAATTCGTCGTCACCCTGAAGACTGCCGGCGAGAAGAAGGTCGAAGTCATCAAGGCCGTCCGCGCCATCACCGGCCTGGGCCTGAAGGAAGCGAAGGACCTGGCCGAAGCCGGCGGCGTCCTGAAGGACAACGCTTCGAAGGAAGAAGCCGAGAAGATGAAGAAGGACCTGGAAGCTGCTGGCGCGACTGTCGAAGTCAAGTAAGCAGTTACCTTGCATCGTCACCGATTCGCGGCGATGCAGCCAAGGCTGGGGGCGTAAGCCCCCGGCCTTTGGTCGTTGTTGCGGTGTTGTAGATCCGCGCCATGCGTGGATGTGAAAAAAGCAGGAAAAAGCCCAACACGGGCTGCAGTCAAACCCCGGCAGGCCAGCGCCGAGCGCGGCAGCGGGGGAGTGGTAGCAGACGAGTTGGCAGTTGGAAGTAGCGGGAGAAGGCGTGCTGGTGCCGGCAATACCAGCGACTTCCAACTGACAATTTCAAGTTCCCTTCGGATCGTGGGCGCACGATCCGCACAACAAGGTGGAAGACCTCATGACGTCCTATTCGTTCACCGAAAAAAAGCGTATCCGCAAGGATTTCGGCAAGCAGCGCTCGATTCTCGAAGTGCCGTTCCTGCTCGCCATCCAGGTGGATTCCTATCGTGAATTCCTGCAGGAAAACGTCGATCCGGCCAAGCGCACGGACCACGGCCTGCACGCTGCGCTGAAGTCGGTCTTCCCGATCGCCAGCTACAGCGGCAACGCTGCCCTGGAATACGTCGGCTACAAGCTGGGCGAACCGGTCTTCGACGAGCGTGAGTGCCGCCAGCGCGGCATGAGCTACGGCGCCCCGCTGCGCGTGACCGTGCGCCTGGTGATCTACGACCGTGAGTCGTCGACCAAGGCCATCAAGTACGTGAAGGAGCAGGAGGTCTATCTGGGCGAAATCCCGCTGATGACCGAGAACGGCACCTTCATCGTCAACGGCACCGAGCGCGTCATCGTCTCCCAGCTGCACCGCTCGCCGGGCGTGTTCTTCGACCACGACCGTGGCAAGACCCACAGCTCGGGCAAGCTGCTGTACAGCGCCCGCATCATTCCCTACCGCGGCTCCTGGCTGGACTTCGAGTTCGACCCGAAGGACGCGCTGTTCACCCGTATCGACCGCCGCCGCAAGCTGCCGGTGTCGATCCTGCTGCGCGCGCTCGGCTACAGCAACGAAGAGATGCTGGCCGAGTTCTTCGAGATCAACACCTTCCACATCAACCCGGATGAAGGCGTCCAGCTGGAGCTGGTGCCGGAGCGCCTGCGTGGCGAGACCCTGGGCTTCGACCTCGCCGACGGCGACAAGGTCATCGTGGAAGCCGGCAAGCGCATCACCGCGCGCCACATCAAGCAGCTGGAAGCCTCGGGCATCGCCGCCCTGGCCGTGCCGGACGACTACATCGTCGGCCGCATCCTGTCGCACGACGTGGTCGATGCCTCGACCGGCGAACTGCTGGCCCAGGCCAACGACGAGATCACGGACGAGCAGCTGCAGGCCTTCCGCAAGGCCGGTGTGGATGCCGTGGGCACCCTGTGGGTGAACGACCTGGATCGTGGCCCGTACCTGTCCAACACCCTGCGTATCGACCCGACCAAGACCCAGCTGGAAGCCCTGGTCGAGATCTACCGCATGATGCGTCCGGGCGAGCCGCCGACCAAGGATGCCGCGCAGAACCTGTTCCACAACCTGTTCTTCACCTTCGAGCGCTACGACCTGTCCGCGGTCGGCCGCATGAAGTTCAACCGTCGCGTGGGCCGCAAGGAAACCACCGGCGAAGCCGTGCTGTACGACAGCAAGTACTTCGGCGAGCGCAACGACGAAGAGTCCAAGCGCCTGGTCGCTGCCCACGGCGAAAGCTCCGACATCCTGGACGTGATCAAGGTCCTGACCGAGATCCGCAACGGTCGCGGCGTGGTCGACGACATCGATCACCTGGGCAACCGTCGCGTGCGTTCGGTCGGCGAAATGGCCGAGAACGTGTTCCGCGTCGGCCTGGTCCGCGTCGAGCGTGCGGTCAAGGAGCGCCTGTCGATGGCCGAATCGGAAGGCCTGACCCCGCAGGAACTGATCAACGCCAAGCCGGTCGCCGCTGCCATCAAGGAGTTCTTCGGCTCCTCGCAGCTGTCGCAGTTCATGGACCAGAACAACCCGCTGTCGGAAGTGACGCACAAGCGTCGCGTCTCGGCCCTGGGCCCGGGCGGCCTGACCCGTGAGCGCGCCGGCTTCGAAGTGCGCGACGTGCACCCGACCCATTACGGCCGCGTCTGCACCATCGAAACCCCGGAAGGCCCGAACATCGGCCTGATCAACTCGCTGGCCGTGTACGCCCGCACCAACAAGTACGGTTTCCTCGAGACCCCGTACCGCAAGGTCGTGGACGGCAAGGTCTATGACGAAGTCGAGTTCCTGTCGGCCATTGAAGAGAACGAGTACGTCATTGCGCAGGCCAACGCGCTGACCGACGCCAAGGGCACCCTGACCGAGCAGTTCGTTCCGTGCCGCTTCCAGGGCGAATCGCTGCTGAAGCCGCCGGCGGAAGTCCACTTCATGGACGTTTCGCCGATGCAGACCGTCTCGATCGCGGCCGCGCTGGTTCCGTTCCTGGAGCACGATGACGCGAACCGCGCACTGATGGGCGCCAACATGCAGCGTCAGGCCGTGCCGACCCTGCGTTCGCAGAAGCCGCTGGTCGGTACCGGCATCGAGCGCGCCGTGGCGCGTGACTCGGGTGTGACCGTGAACGCCCGTCGTGGTGGTGAGATCGTGCAGATCGACGCCGCCCGCATCGTGGTCAAGGTCAATGAGGAAGAGATCGTTGGCGCCACCGACGCCGGCGTGGACATCTACAACCTGGTCAAGTACACCCGGTCGAACCAGAACACCTGCATCAACCAGCGTCCGCTGGTCCAGGTGGGTGACGTCATCGCCCGCGGTGACGTGCTGGCCGACGGTCCGTCCACCGACATCGGCGAGCTGGCCCTGGGCCAGAACATGCTGATCGCGTTCATGCCGTGGAACGGCTACAACTTCGAAGACTCCATCCTGCTCTCCGAGCGCGTGGTGGAAGAGGATCGCTACACCACGATCCACATCGAAGAGCTGACCTGCGTCGCGCGTGACACCAAGCTGGGGCCGGAGGAAATCTCCGCCGACATCCCGAACGTCTCCGAGCAGGCGCTGAACCGCCTGGACGAGAGCGGCGTGGTGTACATCGGTGCCGAAGTGCGCGCCGGCGACATCCTGGTCGGCAAGGTCACCCCGAAGGGCGAAAGCCAGCTGACCCCGGAAGAGAAGCTGCTGCGCGCGATCTTCGGCGAGAAGGCTTCGGACGTTAAGGACAGCTCGCTGCGCGTTCCGCCGGGCATGGACGGCACCGTCATCGACGTGCAGGTCTTCACCCGCGACGGCATCGAGAAGGACAAGCGCGCCCGCCAGATCGAAGAGTCCGAAATCAAGCGCGTCAAGAAGGACTTCGATGACCAGTTCCGCATCCTGGAAGCGGCCATCTACATGCGTCTGCGTTCGCAGATCGTGGGCAAGGTGGTCAATGGTGGTGCTGGCCTGAAGAAGGGTGACGTGATCACCGACGCCTTCCTCGACGGCCTGAAGAAGTCTGACTGGTTCGCCCTGCGCATGAAGGACGAGGACGCCTCGGAAGCCATCGAGCGCGCCCAGAAGCAGATCCAGGCGCACGAGAAGGAATTCGAGCGTCGCTTCGCCGACAAGCGCGGCAAGATCACCGCGGGCGACGACCTCGCCCCGGGCGTGCTGAAGATGGTCAAGGTGTTCCTGGCGGTGAAGCGCCGCATCCAGCCGGGCGACAAGATGGCAGGCCGCCACGGCAACAAGGGTGTGGTGTCCAACGTGGTGCCGGTCGAGGACATGCCGTACATGGCCTCGGGCGAGACCGTGGACATCGTGCTGAACCCGCTGGGCGTGCCGTCGCGTATGAACATCGGCCAGATCCTGGAAGTGCACCTGGGCTGGGCCGCCAAGGGCCTGGGTCGCAAGATCCAGGCGATGCTGGAAGCCCAGGCCGCGGTGGCCGACCTGCGCAAGTTCCTGGACGACATCTACAACCACGACGACACCAACGTGGCCAACCGTGTCGACCTGTCGCAGTTCAGCGACGAGGAACTGCTGCGCCTGGCCCGCAACCTGACCGACGGCGTGCCGATGGCCACCCCGGTCTTCGACGGCGCCACCGAAGCGGAAATCAAGCGCATGCTGGAACTGGCCGACCTGCCGAGCAGTGGCCAGACCCAGCTGTACGACGGCCGCACCGGTGAAGCCTTCGACCGCCATACCACCGTCGGTTACATGCACTACCTGAAGCTGAACCACCTGGTCGACGACAAGATGCACGCCCGTTCGACCGGTCCGTACTCGCTCGTCACCCAGCAGCCGCTGGGCGGCAAGGCGCAGTTCGGCGGCCAGCGCTTCGGTGAAATGGAAGTCTGGGCGCTGGAAGCCTACGGCGCGGCCTACACCCTGCAGGAAATGCTGACGGTGAAGTCCGATGACGTGCAGGGCCGCAACCAGATGTACAAGAACATCGTCGACGGCGAGCACGAGATGGTCGCGGGCATGCCGGAATCCTTCAACGTGCTCGTGAAGGAAATCCGCTCGCTGGCCATCAACATGGAACTGGAAGACAACTGATCCATGCCGGCGCGGCGGTCCGCCGCCGCGCCGCTGGCAGTGAACTGAAAGCCCATCGACACAGCATTCCTCCTTCTGGAGAACACCATGAAAGACCTGCTCAACCTCTTCAACCAGCAGCGCCAGACGCTGGACTTCGACGCGATCAAGATCGCGCTGGCCTCGCCGGACCTGATCCGTTCGTGGTCCTTCGGCGAAGTGAAGAAGCCGGAAACCATCAACTACCGTACCTTCAAGCCGGAACGCGACGGCCTGTTCTGCGCCGCCATCTTCGGCCCGGTGAAGGACTACGAGTGCCTGTGCGGCAAGTACAAGCGCATGAAGCACCGCGGCGTGGTCTGCGAAAAGTGCGGCACCGAAGTGACCCTGGCCAAGGTGCGTCGTGAGCGCATGGGCCACATCGACCTGGCTTCGCCGGTCGCGCACATCTGGTTCCTCAAGTCGCTGCCGTCGCGCATTGGCCTGATGCTGGACATGACCCTGCGCGACATCGAGCGCGTGCTGTACTTCGAAGCGTACGTGGTGACCGAGCCGGGCCTGACCGCCCTGGAGCGCCGCCAGCTGCTGACCGAAGAACAGTACCTGCAGGCCCGCCAGGAGCACGGCGACGACTTCGACGCCGCGATGGGCGCCGAGGCCGTCTACGAACTGCTGCGCACGATCGACCTGCAGTCGGAGATGACCCGCCTGCGCGAGGAAATCGCTGCTACCGGTTCGGAAACCAAGCTCAAGCGCCTCACCAAGCGCATCAAGCTGATCGAAGCCTTCCTGGAATCGGGCAACCGTCCGGAATGGATGGTCATGACCGTGCTGCCGGTGCTGCCGCCGGACCTGCGTCCGCTGGTTCCGCTGGATGGCGGCCGCTTCGCGACCTCCGACCTGAACGACCTGTACCGCCGCGTCATCAACCGCAACAACCGCCTGCGCCGCCTGCTCGAACTGAGCGCGCCGGACATCATCGTGCGCAATGAAAAGCGCATGCTGCAGGAATCGGTCGATGCGCTGCTGGACAACGGCCGTCGCGGCCGTGCCATCACCGGCACCAACAAGCGCCCGCTGAAGTCGCTGGCCGACATGATCAAGGGCAAGCAGGGTCGCTTCCGCCAGAACCTGCTCGGCAAGCGCGTCGACTACTCTGGCCGTTCGGTCATCGTGGTCGGTCCGTACCTGCGCCTGCACCAGTGCGGCCTGCCGAAGAAGATGGCGCTCGAGCTGTTCAAGCCGTTCGTCTTCGCCAAGCTGCAGCGTCGTGGCCTGGCCACCACCATCAAGGCTGCCAAGAAGCTGGTCGAGCGCGAAGAAGCCGAAGTCTGGGACATCCTGGAAGAGGTCATCCGCGAGCATCCGGTGATGCTGAACCGTGCGCCGACCCTGCACCGCCTGGGCATCCAGGCGTTCGAGCCGGTGCTGATCGAAGGCAAGGCCATCCAGCTGCACCCGCTGGTCTGCACCGCGTTCAACGCCGACTTCGACGGTGACCAGATGGCCGTCCACGTGCCGCTCTCGCTGGAAGCCCAGCTGGAAGCGCGTGCGCTGATGATGTCGACCAACAACATCCTGTCGCCGGCCAACGGCGAGCCGATCATCGTGCCGTCGCAGGACGTCGTGCTGGGTCTGTACTACATGACCCGCTCGCTGGAGAACAAGAAGGGCGAGGGCATGGCCTTCGCCAACATCGCCGAAGTCAAGCGCGCCTACGACAACCGCGTGGTGGAACTGCACGCCAAGGTCAAGGTCCGCATTACCGAGGTGGTGACCGACGAAGACGGCAACAAGCAGAACAAGACCTCGATCGTGGACACCACGATCGGTCGCGCCCTGCTGGCTGAAATCCTGCCGGAAGGCCTGCCGTTCGCGCTGGCCAATGTCGAGCTGACCAAGAAGAACATCAGCCGCCTGATCAACTCCAGCTACCGCCAGCTCGGCCTGAAGGACACGGTCGTGTTCGCCGACAAGCTGATGTACACCGGCTTCGCCTATGCGACCCGCGCCGGCGTCTCGATCGGCATCGACGACATGCTGATCCCGGACGAGAAGAAGGGCATCCTCACCGAGGCCGAAGCCGAAGTGCTGGAAATCCAAGAGCAGTACCAGTCGGGCCTGGTCACCGCCGGCGAGCGCTACAACAAGGTGGTCGACATCTGGTCGCGCACCAACGAGCGCATCGCCAAGGCGATGATGGACACCATCGGTACCGAGAAGGTCGTCAATGCCAAGGGCGAGACCATCGACCAGAAGTCGATGAACTCGCTGTACATCATGGCCGACTCCGGTGCGCGTGGTTCGCAGGCGCAGATCCGTCAGCTGGCCGGCATGCGTGGCCTGATGGCCCGCCCGGACGGCTCGATCATCGAGACGCCCATCAAGGCGAACTTCCGCGAAGGCCTGAACGTGCAGGAGTACTTCAACTCCACCCACGGTGCCCGTAAGGGTCTGGCCGATACCGCGCTGAAGACCGCGAACTCGGGTTACCTGACCCGTCGCCTGGTCGACGTGGCGCAGGACGTGGTGATCACCGAAGTGGATTGCGGTACCACCGAAGGCCTGATCATGACCCCGATCGTGGAAGGCGGCGACGTGGTCGAGCCGCTGAAGGATCGCGTGCTGGGCCGCGTGGTTGCCGAGGACGTGTTCCTGCCGGGCAACGACGAAGATCCGATCGTCACCCGCAACACCCTGCTGGACGAAGCCTGGGTTGCCAAGCTGGAAGATGCCGGCGTGCAGACCATCAAGGTCCGCTCGACCATCTCCTGTGAATCGGCTTTCGGTGTCTGCTCGCGCTGCTACGGCCGCGACCTGGCGCGTGGCCACCTGGTCAACATCGGTGAGGCGGTCGGCGTCATCGCCGCCCAGTCCATCGGTGAGCCGGGTACCCAGCTGACCATGCGTACGTTCCACATCGGTGGTGCGGCGTCGCGAGCTGCTGCGGTCGACAACATCACCGTCAAGACCACCGGCTCGGTCAAGTTCAGCAACCTCAAGTCCGTGGAGCACGCCAACGGCTCGCTGGTGGCGGTGTCGCGCTCGGGCGAAATCTCGGTGCTCGATGCGCACGGCCGTGAGCGTGAGCGTTACAAGCTGCCGTACGGTGCGACCATCACGTCCAAGGACGGTGATGCGATCAAGGCTGGCCAGACCGTGGCCAACTGGGATCCGCATAATCACCCGATCGTGTCGGAAGTGGCCGGCTTCATCCGCTTCATCGACTTCGTCGATGGCGTCACCGTCATCGAGAAGACCGACGAGCTGACCGGCCTGGCCTCGCGCGAAATCACCGATCCGAAGCGTCGTGGTACCCAGGCCAAGGACCTGCGCCCGATCGTGCGCATCGTCGACGCCAAGGGCAACGACCTGTCGATCCCGGGCACCGACCTGCCGGCGCAGTACCTGCTGCCGCCGCGTTCGATCGTCAATCTGCAGGACGGCGCCCCGGTGGGCGTGGGCGACGTCGTCGCCAAGATCCCGCAGGAAGCGTCGAAGACCCGCGACATCACCGGTGGTCTGCCGCGCGTGGCCGACCTGTTCGAAGCGCGCAAGCCGAAGGATCCGGCGGTGCTGGCCGAGCGTTCGGGCATCATCAGCTTCGGCAAGGACACCAAGGGCAAGCAGCGCCTGATCATCAAGGACACTGATGGTTCGGAGCACGAAGAGCTGATCCCGAAGTACCGCCAGGTCATCGTGTTCGAAGGCGAGCATGTCACCAAGGGTGAAACCATCGTGGACGGCGAGCCGAGCCCGCAGGACATCCTGCGCCTGCTGGGTGTCGAGCCGCTGGCTGCCTACCTGGTCAAGGAAATCCAGGACGTGTACCGCCTGCAGGGCGTGAAGATCAACGACAAGCACATCGAGGTGATCACCCGCCAGATGCTGCGCAAGGTCGAGATCACCGACCAGGGCAGCAGCAAGTTCCTGAACGGCGAACAGGTGGAGCGCCAGCGCGTTATCGAGGAGAATGCGCGCCTGTCGACCCGCAACGAACTGCCGGCGCGCTTCGATCCGGTCCTGCTGGGTATCACCAAGGCCTCGCTGGCGACCGAATCGTTCATCTCGGCGGCCTCCTTCCAGGAGACCACCCGAGTGCTGACCGAGGCTGCCGTCCGCGGTACCAAGGACAACCTGCGTGGCCTGAAGGAAAACGTCATCGTCGGCCGCCTGATTCCGGCCGGTACCGGCCTGTCCTACCACAGCAGCCGCCGTCGCGGCGCTTCCGGTCTCACCGACTCGGAAATGCAGACCCTGGCCGGCACCCCGGCTGCGGTCGAGTCCCCGGTGGTTGAAGCCGAAGCTGAACAGGCCTCGGGCGAAGAATGAGGTATCCGGTCCGGCCGCAAGGCCGGACCACCCCATCGGTCCATCGATGGGATTGGGAAAGGGCAGGGGAGATCATCTGCGATCGACCCAGCCAACCTGAACGGGGTACATGGAGGCCCCCCAGTAACGTCCCGGGATCAGGGACGGGCTTGACAGGAGGCGTTTGACTGCTTTCCTTGCAGGTTGCTACAATCGTCTGTCTCAGCAGGCCAAAATTTCGGCCTGCTTTAACATTTCCGCATCTCTGGCCGGATTTTCCGGCCACCAATCAGAAGAACCTACTGATGGCGACGATCAACCAGCTGGTCCGCAAGCCGCGGCAAGCGACCACCTACAAGAGTGCCTCGCCGGCGCTCGACAAGTGCCCGCAGCGCCGTGGCGTCTGCACCCGTGTCTACACCACCACTCCGAAGAAGCCGAACTCGGCTCTGCGCAAGGTTGCCAAGGTCCGCCTGACCAACCAGGAAGAAGTGATTTCCTACATCGGTGGTGAAGGCCACAACCTGCAGGAGCACTCCGTGGTCCTGATCCGCGGCGGTCGCGTCAAGGACCTGCCGGGTGTGCGTTACCACACCGTTCGTGGCTCGCTCGACGCCGCCGGCGTTGCCAAGCGTCGCCAGGCCCGTTCCAAGTACGGCGCCAAGCGTCCGAAGGCATAAGGAGAGAGCACTATGTCGCGTAAGGGTAATACTCCGCAGCGTTCCGTCCTGCCCGATCCGAAGCACGGAAGCGAAACCATCGCCCGTTTCATCAACATGGTCATGCAGAGCGGCAAGAAGTCCGTCGCCGAAAAGATCGTGTACGGCGCCATGGACGTGATCACCGAGAAGAACAGCAGCGCCAACGCCATTGAACTGGTGCAGAAGGCTCTGGACAACGTCGCTCCGGCGGTCGAAGTCAAGTCGCGCCGCGTCGGTGGTGCCACCTACCAGGTGCCGGTCGAAGTGCGTTCGTCGCGCAAGATGGCCCTGGCCATGCGCTGGCTGATCGACTCCGCGCGCAAGCGTGGTGAGAACACCATGCCGAAGAAGCTGGCTGCTGAACTGATCGACGCCTCGGAAAACCGCGGCGGCGCCATCAAGAAGCGCGAAGAAACCCACCGCATGGCCGAAGCCAACAAGGCATTCGCCCACTACCGCTGGTGAGTTTGACGGCCTTGTAAAACAGGCAGGGCAGCACCACTTCGGTGCGTGCTGCCTCGCGGTCCCAGAAGGACTGCGCCAATCCGAAGGCCGCCGAAAGGCGGCGTTCGGCCATCCGAAATCCAAGAAATCTGAGAGGCTCCCGTGGCCCGTTCCACTCCCATCGAGCGTTACCGTAACTTCGGCATCATGGCTCACATCGATGCCGGCAAGACCACCACGTCCGAGCGCATCCTGTTCTACACCGGCAAGAGCCACAAGATCGGTGAAGTGCACGACGGCGCCGCCACCATGGACTGGATGGAGCAGGAGCAGGAGCGTGGCATCACGATCCAGTCCGCTGCCACCACCGCGTTCTGGAAGGGCATGGACAAGTCCCTGCCGGAGCACCGCTTCAACATCATCGACACCCCCGGGCACGTCGACTTCACCATCGAAGTGGAGCGTTCGCTGCGCGTGCTCGACGGTGCCGTCTTCGTCCTGTGCGCCGTCGGTGGCGTGCAGCCGCAGTCGGAAACCGTGTGGCGCCAGGCCAACAAGTACCACGTGCCGCGCATCGCGTTCGTCAACAAGATGGACCGTACCGGTGCCAACTTCCAGAAGGTCGTCGGCCAGCTGAAGGCCAAGCTGGGCGCCGTTGCCGTGCCGATGCAGCTGCCGATCGGCGCTGAAGACAACTTCAAGGGCGTCGTCGACCTGCTGAAGATGAAGGCCATCCACTGGGATGAAGCTTCGCAGGGCATGAAGTTCGAATACAGCGACATCCCGGCCGAACTGCAGGGCCCGGCTGAAGAGGCTCGCCAGTTCATGGTCGAGACCGCTGCCGAAGCCAGCGAAGAGCTGATGGAAAAGTACCTGGGCGGCGAAGAGCTGGC
Source organism: Stenotrophomonas sp. DDT-1 (assembly GCF_001580555.1). Lineage (NCBI taxonomy): Bacteria > Pseudomonadati > Pseudomonadota > Gammaproteobacteria > Lysobacterales > Lysobacteraceae > Stenotrophomonas > Stenotrophomonas sp. DDT-1. The sequence goes on along the minus strand of NZ_LEKR01000064.1, from coordinate 1,611 downwards.
CGAGGCTGAAATCATCAACGCGCTGCGTACCCGCACCCTGGCCACCGAGATCGTGCCGATGTACTGCGGCTCGGCCTTCAAGAACAAGGGCGTGCAGGCCATGCTGGACGGCGTGATCCAGCTGCTGCCGTCGCCGGTCGACGTGCCGGACGTGAAGGGCGTGGACGTTGACGACGACACCGTCGAAATGACCCGCAAGTCGGACGACAAGGCTCCGTTCTCGTCGCTGGCCTTCAAGATCATCACCGACCCGTTCGTCGGCGCGCTGACCTTCTTCCGTGTCTACTCGGGCACCCTGAACGGTGGCGACACCGTGCTGAACTCGGTGAAGGGCAAGAAGGAGCGCATCGGCCGCATCCTGCAGATGCACTCGAACAACCGCGAGGAAATCAAGGAAGTTCTGGCTGGTGACATCGCCGCTGCCGTGGGCCTGAAGGACACCACCACCGGTGACACCCTGTGCGCCGTGGACGCCCCGATCATCCTGGAGCGCATGACGTTCCCGGAGCCGGTGATCTCGATGGCCGTCGAGCCGAAGACCAAGTCGGACCAGGAAAAGATGGGCCTGGCCCTGGGCCGCCTGGCGCAGGAAGATCCGTCGTTCCGCGTCAAGACCGACGAAGAATCCGGCCAGACCATCATCTCGGGCATGGGCGAGCTGCACCTGGACATCATCGTTGACCGCCTGAAGCGCGAGTTCAACGTTGAAGCCAACGTCGGCGCGCCGCAGGTGGCCTACCGCGAAACCATCACCCTGGCCGACGTCAAGTCGGACTACAAGCACGCCAAGCAGTCCGGTGGTAAGGGTCAGTACGGTCACGTCGTGATCGAGCTGTCGCCGATCACCGCTGCCGACCGTGCCGATCCGAAGATCGCTCCGATGATCAAGGACGACTTCCTGTTCATCAACGACATCACCGGCGGCGTGATCCCGAAGGAATTCATCCCGTCGGTCGAGAAGGGCCTGCGCGAAACCATCACCAGCGGCCCGCTGGCTGGCTTCCCGGTCGTGGACGTCAAGGTGAAGCTGGTGTTCGGTTCGTACCACGACGTCGACTCCTCGGAAATGGCGTTCAAGCTGGCTTCGTCGATGGCCTTCAAGCAGGGCTTCGCCAAGGCCAAGCCGGTGCTGCTGGAGCCGATCATGAAGGTTGAGATCGTGACCCCGGAGGATTACCAGGGTGACGTGATGGGCGACGTCAGCCGTCGTCGCGGCGTGCTGCAGGGTTCCGACACCACCGGTGACGGTTCGGCCAGCATCATCAACGCGATGATCCCGCTGGGTGAAATGTTCGGCTACGCCACTGCGCTGCGTTCGCAGACCCAGGGCCGCGCCACCTTCACCATGGAATTCGATCACTACGAGCCGGCTCCGACCAACATCGCCGAAGCCGTCATGAAGAAGGGCTGAGCCTCGCTCAGCCTCTCTTGAAACCACTTACGAACAATCAAGGTATAGAACAATGGCAAAGGGTAAGTTCGAACGCACCAAGCCGCACGTCAACGTCGGCACCATCGGTCACGTCGACCACGGCAAGACCACGCTGACCGCCGCACTGACCAAGATCGGTGCCGAGCGCTTCGGTGGCGAGTTCAAGGACTACTCCTCGA
>NZ_LEKR01000063.1:0-16941 GCF_001580555.1 Stenotrophomonas sp. DDT-1 | reverse complement strand
ACCAGGCCGATGTGAGCTTTGCCGGCATGCTGGTGTCTTCGAATCTGAACCTAGCAACTGTTCCGCCGGCATCTTTACTGCCCGGCCTGCACTCCGTCGATGAGCCCTCTGGTCATCGCGGCTCGCCATTCAGACCTCCGATCGTCTGACGACACCTGCCGCGCTGTAGCGGCCTGAGCGCGCTGTCCACCCAATGTTGGCCGGCAGCGCGTCGTCATGACCATCGTCGGAGATTTTCCGTGAAATTACGTAGTTTGTGGGCGCTCGCCATAGCCGGCGCCTACGGTGTGGCCGTGCCTGGCCATGCCGCTGAAGTGCTGCGCTTGGAGGATGTGGTCGCCCGCGCCCTCGGCACCCATCCCAGCGTCCAGGCAGACACCGCTCGACTGGAAGCTGTCAGAAGCCGGGCGGGCCGGGAGGCATTGCCTACGCCGCTCGTGCTGGGCGGCGAGCTTGAAAACGTGGCTGGCTCAGGCGGCCTGAGCGGCCTAGACGCCGCCGAATCCACCTTCCGCATCTCCAAGGTTCTAGAACTGGGTGGGAAGCGGGCTGCGCGCCAAGCGCTCGGCGGCGCCGAGGTGGACGCTGCCCGAAGCGAAGCGGACGTCACCCGTATCGCTATCGCAACTTTGGCCGCAGGGCGTTTCGTCGACGTGCTGGCCGCCCAGGAGCATGTCGAGCACGCCGAAGAGCGCATCAAAATGGCCAGCGCCATGCGCCGTGAAGTGGCCCGTTGGGTCGCGGCCGCCCGCAATCCCGACTCGGACCTGAGATCCGCCGAGATCGCCCTGCTCGATGCCGAGCTGAAGCGGGAGCAGGCATTGCAGGCTCTGGAAAGCGCGCGAATGTCGCTGGCTGCCACGTGGGGGGCGCCAAGTCCGGATTTCGGCTCGGTTGCAGGGGATACCGCGGTCCTTCCCCCTCTGGATGATTTTGATGATCTGAGCCGGCGCCTCGCCACGACACCACAACAGCGCGCCTTGGACGCTCAAGCCGGAGTTATAGATGCAAGGAGGGAGATCGCCCGCGCTAGCGCCAAGCCGGATGTCAGCGTTGGCCTCGGCATCCGCCGACTGGAAGCCACCAAGGACAGCGGCCTGGTGATGTCCGTCTCCGTCCCGTTGGGGAGCCGTCGGCGATCGGACTTCTCCGTGGCTGAAGCGGACTACGAACTCACCTCTCTCAAATACCGGCGCCAGGCGCAGATGCTGGAAATGCGTCAGGAGCTGTTTGGCATCTACCAACAGCTCAAGCAAGCGCAATCGGAAGTGGAGTCAGTGCGCCAGCGTCAGTTGCCAAAGGCCCAGCAGGCCTTTGATCAGAGCCGCAGGGGCTTTGAGGAAGGACGCTTCTCCTTCCTGGTACTCAGCCAGGCTCAGCAAAGGCTCTTCGATCTTCGCGAACGGGAAGTCGAAGCCGCCGCGCGCTATCTCCGTCTCCTGGTCGAGGCCGACCGCCTCACCGCTTCTGCCTTGGACATTCGCCCATGAACCGATACGTATTCCTGATCCTGCTTCCAATTGCCCTGGCTGCGTGCGGTGGCAACGAATCGTCGCAACGAGCAAAGCCAGAGGACACTGCTGCGACCGCAGGCGACTATGAGCGAGGGCCGCATCGCGGTCGCATGCTTCGCGACGGCGACTTCGCCCTTGAAGTAACTGTTTACGAAACCAATACCCCGCCTCATTTCCGGCTGTATGCCTATCGCAACGACAAACCGCTGGCACCTGGAGAAGTCAAAGCGACGATACAACTCAAGCGTCTGGACGGCGAAGTCAACAACTTCAGCTTTATTCCAGAGAAGGACTACCTGGTCGGCAGCGGGGAGGTGGTCGAGCCGCATTCCTTTGATGTCAAAGCCGATGCGGTGGTGGGTGGAAAGAACTACGCCTGGTCTTACGCCTCCTATGAAGGGCGCACCACGATAGATCCGAAAGCCGCTGCCGACGCAGGTGTCGTGGTCGAGTCCGCCGAACCGGGGACCATCCGGGACACCGTTTCCCTCATGGGCAACGTCGCGGTCGACACCGGCCGATTTGCTGCGGTCAAGGCACGCTTCCCTGGCGTGGTCCGCAGTGTGGCGGTCGAGATGGGACAACGCGTCTCGGCTGGTCAGACGTTGGCCACAGTCGAGGGCAATGACAGCATGCGGACCTACTCCGTCACGGCACCTTTCAGTGGAGTCGTACTCGCGCGCAGCACGTCGGTAGGCGATGTCGCTGCCGACAACACGCTGTTTGAAATTGCCGACCTTTCGGAGGTCTGGGTGGACCTGCGTGCGCTGGGAAGCGATGCCGAGCGACTGTCGCCAGGCCAGATGGTGACCATTCGCTCGGCAACAGGCGGTTTGGAAGCAACGGGAAAGCTGCAGGGCATCCTTCCGTTGGCCAGCGCTGGCCAGACCGTGGTGGCACGTGTGGCCCTTACCAACAGCGAGGGCAGGTGGCGACCAGGAATGGCCGTATCCGCCGAAGTCGTCATCGCGGAAACGGAGGTTCCATTAACAGTAAAGGAATCGGGCCTGCAGCGTTTTCGGGACTTCACCGTGGTATTCGCCCAAGTGGGCAACAGCTATGAGGTGCGGATGCTTGAACTGGGTAGGCGCGATGGCGATCGCGTGGAGGTACTGAAAGGGCTTAAGCCGGGAACCCGGTACGTTTCCGAGCAGAGCTACCTGATTCGTGCCGACATCGAAAAGTCCGGCGCAAGCCACGACCACTAAGGACGCACCATGCTAGAGCGAATCATTCGCGCGTCTATCGCGCACAGATGGCTTGTGCTCCTTCTGGTCCTGGCCCTCTCAGGCCTTGGGATCTGGAACTACAGCAAGCTTCCCATCGACGCCGTTCCTGACATTACCAATGTCCAGGTGCAGATCAACACCGAAGCTCCGGGCTACTCACCGCTGGAGGCCGAGCAACGGGTCACCTTCCCGGTCGAAACAGCGTTGGCCGGGTTGGCAAAGCTGGAATACACCCGTTCCATCTCACGCTACGGCCTGTCTCAGGTCACGGTCGTGTTTGAAGATGGCACAGATATCTACTTCGCCCGTCAGCAGGTCGCAGAGAGACTTCAGCAAGCGGGATCCCAATTGCCCGTGGGACTAAAGCCAAGCCTTGGACCGGTAGCGACGGGCCTGGGTGAGATCTTCATGTACACCGTGGAAGCGGAGTCCGGTGCTGAAGAGACGTGGACACCAATGGCGCTTCGTACGCTGCAGGACTGGGTGATCCGACCGCAGATGCGCCACTTGAAAGGCGTAACCGAGGTCAACACCGTCGGAGGCTATGTTCGCCAGTTTCACATCACGCCGGACCCGAAGAAGCTCCAAGCATACGGACTGACGCTGCAGGATGTGCTCGAAGCCGTGGCCCGCAGCAACACTAACGTGGGTGCCGGCTACATCGAGAAAAGCGGTGAGCAGTACTTGGTACGCGTGCCGGGCCAAGTGGCCGACATGGCGGGTTTGCGCAAGATCGTAGTGGCTAACCGTGATGGCATGCCATTGCGTGTTGGCGATCTGGCAGAAGTTGTAGAAGGCACCGAACTTCGTACAGGCGCGGCAACCAAGGATGGCAACGAAGTGGTCCTTGGTACGGCGTTCATGCTCATCGGCGAAAACAGCCGGGACGTGGCTCAGCGAACCGCGGCCAAGCTCAAGGACATCGACGCTACGCTGCCTGACGGCGTTCGGGCGCATCCTGTGTATGACAGAACCGAACTGGTGGATCGGACCATCGAGACGGTGAAGAAGAACCTCCTCGAAGGCGCCTTGCTCGTCATCGCGGTGCTCTTCCTGCTTTTGGGCAATCTTCGTGCGGCACTGATCACTGCGGCGGTCATTCCATTGACGATGCTGCTGACGATCACAGGCATGGTCCAGAATCGCGTCTCTGCGAATCTGATGAGCCTGGGCGCACTGGATTTTGGCTTGATCGTCGATGGGGCAGTCATCATCGTAGAGAACTGCCTGCGTCGCTTTGGCGAGCGGCAACACCTTCAGGGCCGTTTGTTGACTCGGGAAGAACGATTTTCCTTGGCGGCAAGTGCCAGTGCAGAGGTGATCAAGCCAAGCCTGTTCGGCCTTTTCATCATCGCGGCGGTCTACATCCCGATCTTTGCCCTCTCCGGCGTGGAAGGGAAGATGTTCCACCCGATGGCGCTTACCGTGGTCATCGCGCTTACCGGTGCCATGGCACTGTCCTTGACATTCGTGCCTGCCGCTGTGGCTCAGTTCGTAACGGGAAAGGTTTCGGAGAAGGAAACCAAAGCCATGCGCCGAGTCACCAACGTGTATGGCCCGATGCTTGAGCGTGCCGTCAATGCACGCAAGGTAGTGGTGGCCTCTGCTGCGGTGCTCACCGTCCTGGCGGGCCTGCTTGCAAGTCGCCTCGGCACCGAGTTCATTCCGAACCTGGATGAGGGCGATATCGCCTTGCATGCGCTTCGAATTCCAGGGACCAGCTTGACCCAGGCGATCGGCATGCAACGTCAGCTGGAAGCGGCGATCAAACAGTTCCCCGAGGTAGATGAAGTCGTCGCAAAGATCGGCACTGCCGAGGTGGCCACCGATCCCATGCCCCCCTCCGTAGCCGACACCTTCATCATGCTCAAAGATCGGGACCAATGGCCTGATCCGCGCAAGCCGAAGGCACAGCTTGTTGCCGAGCTCGAGAAAGTGGTTCGCGCCATTCCTGGCAACAACTATGAGTTCACCCAGCCGGTGCAGATGCGGATGAACGAGCTCATTGCGGGCGTTCGGGCTGAGGTTGCTGTCAAGCTGTACGGCGACGACCTGGAGCAACTGGCAACCATCGGCAGCCAGGTAGAGAACGTTGCCAGTGAGATCCAGGGAGCGGCCGACGTGAAACTTGAGCAGATCACCGGTCTGCCATTGATGACGATCACGCCGGACCTGGATGCACTTGCACGATACGGCGTAGCCATTGACGACGTGCAGAAGACCATCTCGGTGGCGCTGGGAGGTGAATCGGTCGGCCAGGTGTTCGAAGGCGATCGGCGCTTCGATATCGTGGTTCGTCTGTCGGAGAACCTTCGCCAGGACGTCCGGACACTGGCGTCACTACCTGTGGCCGTCGCGCCCGGGGTGAGCACAGGCCAAGAGCGCAGCTTCGTGCCGCTGGGCCAGTTGGCCAAGGTCGAGATCGCGCCTGGTCCGAACCAGATCAGCCGTGAGAATGGTAAACGCAGGGTGGTGATCACAAGCAATGTGCGCGGGCGCGACTTAGGGTCCTTTGTCGAGGAGTTGCGCACCAAGGTCGGACAGGAGGTCCAGCTGCCGGAAGGGTACTGGATCGAGTACGGCGGCACGTTTGAGCAGTTGATCTCGGCAAGCAAGCGGCTGTCCGTCGTCGTGCCAGTGGTTCTGGTGATGATCTTCGGATTGTTGTTCATGGCATTCGGCTCAGGGAAGGACGCTGCGATCGTATTCAGTGGCGTGCCGCTTGCACTGACCGGGGGCGTGGTGGCGCTGTGGCTGCGCGACATTCCCATGTCCATCTCCGCAGGTGTGGGCTTCATCGCTCTTTCGGGCGTTGCCGTGCTCAATGGCCTGGTAATGATCAGCTTCATCAAGAACCTGCGGGAAGAAGGCGTCCCCCTGCACAAGGCTGTCACCGAAGGTGCTCTTACCCGCCTCCGGCCAGTCCTGATGACGGCCTTGGTGGCGAGTCTGGGCTTCCTTCCTATGGCCCTGAACGTCGGTGCTGGCGCGGAAGTTCAGCGTCCGCTCGCCACTGTTGTTATCGGCGGAATCATCTCTTCAACGCTGCTGACACTTCTCGTGCTGCCGGCGCTGTATCGATTGGTTCACCGCGAAGATTCTGTTCTGGAAAGTCGCTCCTCATGAACCACCCGTCCCCTTTCTGCACAAGGAACTTGTCTTTGACTTCTTCCAACAAGCTCTTTGCTTGGCTTTCGATGCTTGCCGCAGTCCTCCTGCCGTTTGCGGCGTTCGCGCACGGTGTAAGCGAGGGAGACCAGGCCTTCCTTGAAGAAAGCACCGGTAGGCAACTGATCGCGTTTACCTACCTTGGCGCCAAGCACATGGTGACTGGATACGACCACCTTCTATTTCTGTTCGGGGTGATCTTCTTCCTATACCGCATGCGGGACGTGAGCATCTACGTCACCTTGTTCGCCATTGGCCACAGCACGACGCTGCTGCTCGGCGTGCTCGGCGGCTTTCATGTCGACGCCTATCTGGTCGACGCGATCATCGGTCTCTCGGTGGTCTACAAGGCCTTGGACAACATGGGCGCGTTCAAGCGGTGGTTCGGCGTGCAACCCAACACCAAGATTGCAGTCCTTGTCTTCGGCTTCTTCCACGGCTTCGGCCTGGCCACGAAGCTTCAGGACTTCTCGCTATCGCCGGACGGGCTGGTCCCCAACATGCTTGCGTTCAACGTGGGCGTTGAGCTCGGCCAACTTCTGGCGCTTGCCGGCATCTTGATCGTGATGGGCTTCTGGCGTCGGCTGCCTTCCTTCAACCGCCAGGCCTACGGCGTGAACACCATCTTGATGACGGCCGGCTTCGTGCTCATCGGCATGCAGCTCACCGGCTACTTCGCTTCCTGATTTCTGACCGAGACCCATCATGTCAATCACTATCAATCAACCACTTCCCACGACTGGCCGCCTGCTGAAGTCGACCCTTGTCGCTGCCGCCATTGCCGGCGCGCTTCTCGTTACGGCCGTTCTGCCGGCGGAGTACGGCATTGATCCCACCGGGATCGGCCGAGCGCTGGGCCTGACTGCCCTGGCAGACGGCGGAAGCACCGCCGCAGACCCGGCTACGCCGACGTCCTCGACAGCATCGGACGCAGCGACCACCTTGGCGGAAAAGGCTGCGGCTGCGTTCGGGGCGAACAAGGGGCAATCGCTTGATCCAGCCGCGGTATCGCTCACCAACGGTGAGCTTCGCCAGGACGCGATGACGATCACGCTGGAGCCGGGGAAAGGCAAAGAGGTCAAATCCCACATGGCTGCTGGCGCGGGAATGCTGTTCAGCTGGAAGGCGACCGGTGATGTAGCAGTCGATATGCATGGTGAGCGGCCCGACGTGAAGGGTGCATGGACCAGCTACGCCGTCGAAGCTGCGCAGCGGGAGGCGCACGGCACCTTCGTCGCGCCATTTGAAGGAACTCATGGGTGGTACTGGCAGAACCGAAGCGACACGCCGGTGACCGTGAGCATCGAACTTGTGGGCTACCAAGCCGACATCTATCAGCCGTAACACCCGGCACTTCGCCGACCCAACCCGAGGAGAAACAACATGAAAACTCATAGCGCAGTAATTGCCGGCCTGCTTTTCAGCATGTCCCTTTTCACCACGGCATCCGCTCATGATCCTGCCCTCCATGCCGATCCGGCTCCCCCGGCTGCTCCCAAGGCCAAGCCGACGACTTGCGAACAGCTTGCCGACCGTTCGAAGTACAAGGTGGACCTCAAGGATGCCCAGACCAAGGCGCTGAAGGAACGTTGCGACGCACAGGCAGCTCCGAAGAAGAAGTAAATCCACTCGGATTTAGCCAACGACCCTGCCATTCCGGCGGGGTCGTCACCTCGACCCGAACAGTGGTGGGCGTACACTCCGCCTGTCTGCCGCCTCTGCCCTGAATCCGGGCAAAAGGGCGCACACGGGTTGGTGCCGTCAGAACGTTGCTACCAGGACAATCCCATGCTCGAAGTACTGAGTCACCCGGCGTTTCGGCGCCTGTTTGGTGCCCAGATAGTCGCCCTGGTCGGAACCGGCTTGGCGACTGTCGCCCTTGCCCTCCTGGCCTACGACCTCGCTGGCAGCCAGGCCGGAGCGGTGTTGGGCACCGCGCTGGCGATCAAGATGGTCGTGTACGTGACCTTGGCGCCCGTTTCAGGAGCGTTGGTCCCTGCACGGCTGCGCAAGCGGGTGCTGATCGCACTCGATCTGGTTCGTGCGGTTGTGGCGGTCTGCCTGCCCTTCGTCACCGAGATCTGGCAGGTGTATGTCCTCATCGCTGTGCTGCAGTCGGCATCGGCATGTTTCACGCCGCTGTTTCAATCCACCATCCCCGAAATTCTTCAAGAAGAGCGTGATTACACCCGTGCGCTCTCACTTTCCCGATTGGCATATGACCTTGAAAGCCTGCTGAGCCCGGCGCTTGCTGCCGCACTGCTGACGATCATTAGCTTCCACGGGCTGTTCGCTGGTACCTCGGTAGGTTTCATCCTCTCGGCGCTGCTCGTCGCGTCCACCACCTTCCCGGCCCTCGCTGCGGTCTCTTCCAAGGACGGTCCCTATGCCCGAGCCATCCGTGGAATGCGAATCTACCTCCGCACACCGCGATTGCAGGGCCTGCTCGCGTTGAACCTCTGCGCCGCAGCCGGCGGCGCGATGGTGTTCGTCAATACGGTGGTTATGGTCCGCACCGTTCTGGGCGGGGCGGAGGAGCAGGTTGCATGGGCGCTGGCGGCCTTCGGAGGCGGGTCCATGCTGGTCGCACTTCTTCTTCCGAAGGTTCTCGACCGCATTTCGGACCGGACAGTAATGTTGGCTGCAGGACTGTTCATGTCAGTTGTCCTGGTTACCTTCCTTGGCGTCTGGTTTGCCCTGAAGGGACATCCCGGGTGGACGGCGGTCATTCCGGCCTGGACGCTGCTGGGCATGGCGTATGCCGGCTTGGTTACCCCCGGCGGGCGGCTGCTGCGGCGTTCGGCTGAGTCCGCCGATCTACCATTCCTCTTCGCTGCCCAATTTTCCCTATCGCATGTTTGCTGGTTGATCGCCTATCCACTCGCCGGGTGGGTTGGTGCGCGCTACGGCTTGCATGTTGCCTTGGCCGCCTTGGGGATTCTGGCCACACTCGGTTTGGTCGCCGCGTGGCGCAGATGGCCGGCGCACGATCCAGAGGAGATAGCGCATAAGCACGAACATCTTGCTGAGGACGACCCGCACCTCTTGGCACACCGAGACGTGGATGGCACGCACCGTCACCGGTTTGTCATCGATCAACTTCACACACGCTGGCCAGGCTGACCAAGGCGCCAGGCGGGCGGCGAGCACGGAGCTACCTACTTGCGAGTTTGGTCGCAGACGTACAAGTCCATGTCGACGTCATATCGACACGCGCGCCCACATTCGTAAGATCCCACTTCCTGCGCCCCTGGCAGTGGAGGGCTATTTCTCAGGGCGGCTATTGCAGCCGCCTGGCAATGCTCGAAGGTGTCGTAATCGCCATAAACAGCGTGACGGACTTCCTGAGTGGACGCGCCGGGCGGATAGACAAAGGCAGTCCAGCGCCCCTGGGACCCGCCGCAAGAAACCGCGACTATGGCGACGCCGACGGTTAAGGTTGTCCGACCGATGTCCATGGCCGAATCCTAGCACCGCCGCGCGCCGGGCGGACACCAGCTTAAGCCTATTCAGCTTCGCGAACCAATTTCCTTCGCTCAGGGAAGTCCGCTGTTGGCGATGAACGGACCTCCGTCGCCTGCAAGCGGGCAGGTGACCACGGAAGAAGCGACCTGGAACCGCTCTCTCAGTGTTGCCGCGTTACAGGTTAGGGAAGTTCGCGAAGCAGCTCGGCGTGGCGCCAAGTTCCACCAATGAGCCAATGACTGGCAGAACGCTTTAGGGCTAGGATTGCCTCAGGGGCGTAGTAGGAGTTGGTGTCAGTCTGCGTCCTACACGGACCGTTGACCAAGCCTCTTACAGGACGCCCCATGCCTCGAATTCGCCATTTGGCCATTCGGAACTTTCGATCCATCAAGGCGCTCGACTGGTCGCCCGCCCCGGGCATCAACTGTTTGATCGGTCCTGGCGATAGTGGCAAGTCCACCATCCTCGATGCCATCGACCTGTGCTTGGGTGCTCGACGAAGCATTTCCTTCGGCGACATGGACTTTTTTGACCTCGATGTCTCAGAGCCCATTCGTATTGCCGTGACATTCGGGGAACTGCCGGCATCGCTGATGGACATTGATGTCTATGGCGACTTCTTGCGAGGATTCGATTCGGTATTTGACACCCTAGAAGACGAACCCGCCGCGGGGTTGGAGACAGTGCTTACGCTGCTGCTTCAAGTCGGGGCGGACCTTGAGCCCAGCTGGACGCTGATCTCCGATAGGTCGCTTCAACAAGGCTTGGAACGAAGCCTGCCTTGGAAAGAACGCATCGTGTTAGCTCCGGCACGCATCGGCAGCTTTACAAGCTCCAACTTATCTTGGAGCCGCGGGTCGGTGCTCAACCGGCTAACAGACGAGCGCGCAGAATTGGGAGCCCAGCTCGCTCTAGCAGCGCGTCAGGCGCGCGCCAACTTTGGCGCTCAAGCATCGCCCCACCTGAGTCAGACACTCGGAATCGTCCGGACAACTGCCCAGAGCCTTGGAGTTGACGTCGGATCGATGCCGCAGGCCTTACTCGACTCGCACTCCGTCTCCATCGGCGAAGGCGCCATCGCGCTTCACAGCGAGGCAGGCATCCCCCTTCGGTCCCTTGGTACGGGTTCTTCTCGACTCTTGGTGACGGGACTTCAACGGGCCGCGGCGGAGTCAGCGCCGATTGCCTTGGTGGATGAGGTGGAATATGGGTTAGAGCCCCATCGGCTCATGCGGCTGCTGGATTCCTTGGGAGCCAAGGAGACGCCGCCGCCTCTCCAAGCGTTTCTCACAACACACTCCCCTGTGGCACTTCGTGAGCTTTCAGGTGAGCAGCTGCTTGTAGTTCGGCCACGACCGGCTGGCCATGTCGTCATTTCCGCTGGCTCGACCGACGAGATTCAAAGCACGCTGCGCACTGACCCGGAGGCCTTTCTGGCGAAGTCTGTGATTGTGTGCGAGGGAGCAAGCGAGGTAGGGTTTGTGCGTGGCCTCGATCTATGGGGGGTAGCCAGCAAAGAATCCTCTTTCTTGGCTTTAGGTGGTGCATACGTCAATGCAGGCGGAGGCACTCCGGACAACGCTTTTGCCCGAGCGACTGCGCTTATGGATCTGGGTTACCGAGTCCTCGTCTTCATAGACGCTGACAAACCTGCCGCTCCAGGTGTTGCAGAAGCATATCTTCAATCAGGCGGCAGCCTCGTGACTTGGCGGGCAGGAATGACGTTGGAGGACGAGCTGTTCCTCTGCCTTCCTGACACATCGATTGATGCCCTGCTCCTGAAGGCTAAAGAGCGTGTTGGCGAAGATCTTATGAACCAACAGCTGGTTGCCAAATCGAACGGTCTAACAACTTTGGCGTCCATCGAAGCGCTGAGGCCGAATTCACCCTATCCGCCTGATATTCGCGTACTGCTTGGCGAAGTCTCCCGTATCAAAAAGAATAGCTGGTTCAAGTCGCTTACGACTTACCAGTCAATCGTCCTGGATATCGTCTCTCGGGGCTACGCAAACGCGGACGCTAGCTTCAAGGCAGTAGTAGACCAACTCTGGGCCTTTACCCGTGCTGCCTGAAATCGATCTGCTAGCTATCCAACGCGGATCGATCACCGCCCCAGCAGGATGCGGCAAAACCCAGCTGATTGCCGAGGCGCTGGCATCCCACTCTGGGAACAGACCGATCCTTGTTCTGACTCACACAAATGCTGGCGTCACCGCGTTGAGGACACGCTTGAAACGCGCGGGGGTGCCCAGCTCTGCCTATCGGCTGTCGACGATTGATGGATTCGCTATGCGTCTCATCGCCAAGTTCCCGGCGCGCAGTGGCCATCATCCCCAACTCTTGGAGCTCAACAACGCGGGTAGCGACTACCCCGCGATCCGTGAATCATTCCGGCAACTCTTGGACTCGGGGCATATCGCTGCACCCATCGCAGCCACTTACGCCCGGCTTTTGGTTGACGAGTATCAGGATTGCAGCACCGTTCAGCACTCCATCGTGTCCACCCTCGCTGCGCTTTTGCCCACGTGCGTCCTCGGTGACCCTCTGCAGGCCATCTTCGGATTTGGCGGAAATCGGCTGGTTCACTGGGAACAAGACGTTCAATCGTCCTTCCCAGCAGCGGGTAGCCTTCGAACCCCTTGGCGCTGGCAAATTGCAGGTAATGAAGAGCTGGGCCAGTGGCTGCTATCCCAAAGGCATGCTCTTACGGCCGGCTTACCCATTGATCTAACTACGGCTCCGTCATCCGTTCGTTGGATCCAGCTGGTTGCCGGTAGTGAAGTGCAGCAAAGATTGACTGCGGCACGGACCAATGCGCCTGGTAGCCAAGGAACGGTTCTGGTAATTGGCGAGTCCATGAATGTTCAAGGCCGCCACCAACTCACCAGCCAAACGCCTGGGGCAATGGCGGTAGAAGCCGTGGACATGCGAGACCTCGTCAACTTCGCCAGGCAATTCAATCTTCAGGCTCCTAGTGCGCTGCAAGACTTGGCCACCTTCTCCGCTCTCATGATGACGGGCGTCGGCACGGCGAATCTAGTGACGCGTGTCGGTACCATTCGTAGAGGGAGAGCCAGGACACCTCCAACTCCTGTAGAAGCTGAGGCAGTCGCCTTTGAGTCCGAGCGGACCATGACGCGCGCCTTGCGGCTGGTGGACGCTTTGGCCGAACAGACAGGCACTCGGGTCTATCGGCCCGAGATTCTGCACTGCTGTCGATCAGCCATGCGAAGCGTTATCAACGGAGAGCAAGATCTATTAGGAGCCGCACTTCATGCCCGCGAGCGAAATCGTCACCTCAGCCGCCCCATTGCGCGCAGAGCAGTCGGCAGCACTCTCCTTCTGAAAGGTCTCGAGGCAGACATTGCCGTGGTCCTCTATCCGGAGAGCATGAGCGTGCAGAACCTCTATGTAGCCCTCACGCGTGGTGCGAAAGGGCTGGTGATCTGCTCCAGTACCCCAACGCTGACCCCGACCCCATAGCCTCAACCTAACCATTCTGCGCCCTATCAGGCACGAAGCTTTGCGGCGCTTCATCATTGCAATGGTCACAATGGACCTTGTCCCAAAGTCGTTGCTGAACATCTGGGTCTGAAGAACGTGGGTCTCGCCGGGCAGCGACTGCATCAGGATTGATTTCAAGGTTCTCCTTGTCCCACCTAGATGATTGGGCGGCGAAGGTGGCGTAGGCTATCTGCTTACCAATGATGCGTCAGCGGACAGCAGAATGAGCAGACCCAACTCAGTAGAGGATAAGGCATTGGCCGCTCTTGACCGCCTGGTGAAGCGACGCCCGACCAATGAACTGCTGAAGGCAAAGATGGCCGCAGGTCATCGGATCATCACGCCTACCGCGGTCGCGGCAGAGGCAGGAGTAAATAGAGGGAGCTTTGGATCAAGGCACGCTCGACTTGGGCACGTCTGGCTTAAAATTCAGGAGCTGGCTGAGGAGGAGAGGCGAGGCTCAGTAGCTGAAGAGCTCGCCAGGGTTAAGGCTGAGAACGCAAGGTTGAAGGCTCTGCTTTACAAGACCAACATCCACAACGCATCTCTCCAACTCGCAGTGTCCCGGCTTCAGAAGCAGAGTACCAAGAGAGACGATGGAGCAAATGTCGTCAACTTTCGCCGGAACGATCGGAAGCGTCCCCGGTAGCGTTGGATATCATCCTCAGCACTGCTCGACTCTGAACAACACGGCTCATAGCAATCTTGGAATACTGATCCCTAGAGTTGGTCCGCTCCATCTGGACAATGGCCTGATTTTTCAGGAGGCGATCCTCCCAAAAGTCCTTATGCTCTGGCAGGATGATGCAGCACTTGCACCCCGCGCACAGGCCGGGCGACCGTAGGCCGAAGTTCGGCGAGGCGCGGACAGTGAGGAGGCTTGCTTGTGGGTTGCAGCTGGAACGGTCAGGCAACATATCAATCAGGCAACTTGCGTAGGTCCCTGTCCATATCCGCAGGTCGGTGAGTTTCACGTATGCCACGGCCTTATCGATCGGCGTCTCTCCGTCCATCTTGGACAGTGCCTCGGTCATTGATTCGGCATGCTGCATGAGAAGACGCTGCGCCGGTCCACCTCCGATCGGCCTGCCGAGGGTGATTTGAACTAGGAACCGAGAGGTCTCCATGACTCTCTCTCCTTCCAAGTTCTCGAGCAGAGCCGCATCGTTTCCAATGTACCCTTGATCCGTGATCTGCTCGCTCATGTGACGGAAGTGCGTCCGTAGCGCTGGCATTAGTTCCGGCTTGGATCGGAACACATAGTGCGCAAAGGTGATCCTCCATCGCTGCGGGCGTAGGTACCTCACCTCGTAAACAGCTTGCGTCGTTTCGATGCCACGCTTCTTCGTGAGGGCTTCGACGGCAAACTCACGTTGCAGCAGAGAATTTCTGGATGCTGTCATTCGGCCGATTCCATCGGGACCCGATGGAAGGGACTTGGCGTGGGAGAAGCTGAGCATCAGTGACTTAGTGCCCGATAGTGCTCGCCAAGGCTCCATTAGCCGCACCAGCACCTCGACGGATTTCAGCACGATCGGCAGGTGATTCGTGCCCAACGGGCGCAGTCCGGCAGTCCACTCATGGCGAGTCGCTTCCCTTTTGGCGGAAATGCCACAGATGGAGAACACCTCCATTAGTCCGTCTAGCGACGTCACTGACTTGACCACACCGTGCTGTAGCGTCGGATCGTGGTCCAGGGAGAGGCCAATCAGCTCATGAGCTCGAATCCCGGTGCATCCCTGCAGCAAGACACTGCATGCGCTTTGAGTCATTAGTATTAGGCGTCTCAGGCCCTGAGTTCCGCTAATCTCGCGCTCGTCACCAGCGTCATCAATCCGATCTATGGTGGCCAATGGCTCATGCCAGGGTGTCAGTGTCCCTGGGATCGGGCTCATCTGGAACTCCTCGATGTGCCGTTTGATCTGACGAAAGCAGGCGATTCGTCTCGGTCCCGTAGCACTTCTTGCGTCGATCAGCATCGGGATGACCTCAGCCTGAAGTCTGATCACATCCTCCGAGCCGTACTCAATCCATTCACATGCGTAGGAAAGAATCGGTACCGAGATCTCGTCCGGGACAGGCATCAATCCACCCGTTCGAGCAAGCCCGAGCGGCTCTGTCACGACGTCGTAGGTCTTTCTTCCGTCAAACGGCGCTTCGCACGGTGCTTGTCCGCCTCTGGCGCGCAAGCTGTCCGCGATTTCGTAGATCTGTGTAAGTGGATGGATGAGTTTGTAGGCGGTCGCATGCGTCCACGCCCTGTCTCGACCGGCATCACTTCGGGCCGTCATGTACTGCTCTTCGAGACCTTCGACGTAGTCCCAGCTCATCGCCGTGGTGATATCGAAGAGGGAGTGGATCTCCCGCTCTCCCATGAACTTCACCAGCTCCCTCATGCCCATGTAAGTGCCAGGGATAGACCCAACCGTCATACGTACGGTGTCCTCAATGATGGCGGTCTTGAGGTAGCACTTCAGCTCAGAGAGCAGTCCTCTGTGCTTGTAGTCCGTGAGCAACTCTCCGCGTGCCACAGGGATTGCCCAGTCAACTGTGACAAACTCCTTCTGTTGGCCGACCGTGGTCTGGGCAAAGGTCCAGACATCACTGTCATAGTCAACTTGGAAGGAAGGATGCAGGGTCGCTGCCTGCGCTGTTTCGACCTTTCTTGCTGCGGGCATAGCCATATCTCTAGAATTGATTCGCTAGTGGCGGTACAGCCGGACTATTCAAGTCCAGGCAGGGGCGTCAGCATGATCATCATCGCTGATTGTCGATTCGCAGTTGTGCTCACTGCTGGGATCCATGAATCGCGGAGAGCGAGATAGGCATTCTCGAACTTTCGCCTCCAGATCTCGCTGCCGAGCTCTGCCCTGGCTTCTTCGTATAGCTCCTGCAGTTGAAGAAAGCGCGCGAGCGCGTAGGCTTCGTTTGGATCAGCTGCGGCGAGCGGGCATGCAGGACAGGAACCATAGCTGGTGCAGAGCTTTCCATGGCGCTGCCCTGGTTGAGGACTTTGGAATGGATCTGCACAGCAGAAGCCCTGCGTGGCTGCCGTTTGCTCACGATCACTTCGGGCGGAGCGTGTGTCGATCTTTCCATTTGAAGTCACCCAGCGCTCCTGTGCGGTCATGGCTCCTGCCAGCTGTTCCTTTTGCCGATGCTGCATCGTGGTTGTCTGGTAACTGTCTTGACCAGTTGACAGTAGCCGATGGCCTAGCATTGCTCGGAGCTCGAAGGCGTCGCCGTCGGTCAGCCCATCAACCGCTTCGGAGAACGCAAGCCTGTTTGCTTGAGAGCCAGAGTACTTAAGCCCCCTTCGTTTGCAGAACAACGTGATGTAACCGGTCACCCGCGTGGTCACGTCGTCGGTTCTGGCTGAGTAGGAGTCGATGTGCATTCCTCGGCGCTTGTGCCGCCCGCCTTCGGAAACTGCGTGGAGGAAGAAGTCATTGGCAAGCTCACCAGCAGCGTAGTCTCTGATTCGTTTGGTCCAAGCAATAACGAAACTGATCAATCTTTCAGGCGCTAGCGGGTGATCGCTAGCGGGGAAGGCTGCTCGCTGTGTCGCGCCCTGAGCGGAACTTCCAGCCCTGCGCTTGGAGGACTTGATCACCGTTCGCTTTTGTCCAAGCGGGTAGTGCTCCGATATGCCATTCAGGGTGAGTGTTCTAAGTGGCTGCTCGTTGAAGCCCGAGTGCATGGCTAGTACGAGAAAGAATGGGATCAGATCGCCGCCGATCGGGTGCGCTAGTCTCCTCAGACGGAAGTACTCGCTTTCGCTGATCTTTCCTACGCCTGGGAGCTTGTGAACCGCGCCTTGGCGAGGAAGATGACCGTCAAAGTTTGCCAATATTTGAGCAATTGCCTCTGCCGGATCGCTTAGCGATACAGCGTCGCCCTTTTTCTTCTGAGCGAGGGCACTGTGAACCCTATCTAGAAGCGGCCACACTTCGTCCATTGTCGATATGCATTCTTCGACCGCCGCCTTCATGACGTTGGCCCAAGCCGCACGGTCCAGCTCTTTCGGCTTGCTCTTCCGTGGCAGTCCTGCGAACGGCTTT
>NZ_LEKR01000062.1:0-17125 GCF_001580555.1 Stenotrophomonas sp. DDT-1 | reverse complement strand
CCCCGGCGCGCCCGCTGTCGGCAGCCGACGAACCGCTGGAGGAGCGCTGACATGGACCTGATGACCTGGCTGCCGGTGGCGTGGTTCGCGGTGATCGGCTTCGGCGTGCTGATGTACGTGGTGCTGGACGGCTTCGTGCTTGGCATCGGCATCCTCGCCCCCTTCGCCGAGGACGAGGAGCAGCTGGACCTGATGATGAACACCGCCGCGCCGATCTGGGACGGCAACGAGACCTGGCTGGTGCTGGGGGGTGCCGGCCTGCTGGCGGCCTTCCCCAAGGCCTATGCGGTGCTGTTGTCGGCGCTGTACCTGCCGGTGCTGGTGCTGGTGGTGGCGCTGGTGTTCCGTGGCGTGGCCTTTGAATTCCGCTTCAAGGCACATCGGTCACGCCGGCTGTGGAGCGTGGCGTTCGGCCTCGGTTCGCTGCTGGCGACGTTCGCCCAGGGCGTGATCCTGGGCACGCTGGTGCAGGGCATCCCGCTGGTGGACGGTGTCTATCAGGGCGGGCCGTTCGCCTGGTTCAGCCCGTTCGCGATGCTGACCGGTGCCGCGCTGGTGGCCGGCTATGCGTTACTGGGCAGCACCTGGCTGATCCTGAAGACCGAAGGGCGCGTGCAGGCGCTGGCGCGGCAGATGACCCGGCCGCTGGTGGTGGCGGTGATCGCGGCGATGGGCCTGGTCAGCAGCTGGCTGCCGTTCCTCGACTCGCGGTTGATGGCGCGCTGGTTCAGCGACGGCAACTTCTGGTGGCTGTCGCCGGTGCCGCTGCTGACCCTGGCGGTAGCCGCCGCGCTGTGGCGCAGTGCCACCCACCCGCGCCACGACCTGCCGCCGTTCGTGCTCAGCCTGGCCCTGTTCGTGCTCGGCTTCCTCGGCCTGGTACTGGGCATGTGGCCCTACCTGCTGCCACCGTCGATGACCCTGTGGCAGGCCGCCGCGCCGGCCTCCTCGCTGGGCTTTACCTTGGTTGGCCTGGTCATTCTGCTGCCGGTCATCCTCGGTTATACGGCGTGGTCGTACCGGGTGTTCCGTGGCAAGGTGCACGCCGATACCGGTTACCACTGATCGTTTGAAGCGGGGCCGCCGGTGCCGGCTCCCGTGTTGGGGAATGTGAAACCTGCACACCCCGTGCAGGACGTGCTAGCGTGCGCTCCTTTCCGGCAGCCAGGGGGGCAGCCGGCGACGTCCTGGACGGACGCACGGCTGCAGGACTGGGGGGCCGCCGCGCGTCGCCGTAATGGCTCGTGCCTATCGTTCTCCCGTTGAAGCACCTTCGCTAAATGATCGAATTCTCCATCGTCGACTGGGCTGCCTGGGCGCCCGGCCTGAGCGAGCGTAGCCAGTGGCTGGGCTGGGCCGATGCGCCGTATCCGCCGGTTGGCGAGGACACGCCGGCGCTGGCCGAGATCCCGGCAATGCAGCGCCGGCGCATCGAGCGGCTGGGCCGGATGGCGATCCAGGCCGCCTGCTGGTGCGAGGAGGGGCAGGGGGCAGACAGCCAGGTCCCGCTGGTGTTCGCCAGCCGCCACGGCGACGTGGCCCGTTCGATGGAGCTGCTGGGGGCGCTGGCCAGCGATCAGCCCTTGTCACCGACGGGGTTCGGCCTGTCGGTACACAACGCGATTGCTGCGTTGTACTCGATCGCGCGCGGCCACCGTGGCAACTACCTGGCGCTGGCCGCCGGCCAGGCCACGGTCGAAACCGCCTGCCTGGAAGCGGCCGGTCTGCTCGCCGATGGCGCCCGCGAAGTGCGGGTGGTGGTGTATGAGTCGCGCCTTCCCGAGATTTACGCGACGTTCGCCGACGAACCCGACCCGTTCTTTGCCTGGTGTTGGCGTTTGACGGCGCCGACGCCGGGCCAGCCGACCCTCTCCCTGCAGTGGGAGGCGGCGCCGGAGGCCACTGCCACCGCCCCGGGCGCGCTGCCGCACGCGCTGGACCTGCACCGCTTCCTGCTGTCCGGTGCGCCGGCGCTGGAGCACGTGGCCCAAGGCCAGCGTTGGCACTGGGGGCGCCGTGGCTGAGGCGCTGCGCCGCCTCGATCATGCCTGGCGGGTGCTCGGCACCGGCCTGAGCTTTGCCGCATTCGGCATGGGTGGCCTGTTGCTGGGCGTGCTGGTGATGCCGGTGCTGCTGCTGATGCGCGACCCGGTGGTCCGTCGCCGCCGGGCGCGCCGCGTGGTTCAGGTTGCCTTTGCCAGCCATCTGCGCCTGATGCGTGCGCTGGGGGTGATGACCTACCAGATCGAGGGCGGTGAACGCCTGCAGCGCGACGGTTTGCTGGTCCTGGCCAATCACCCGACCCTGATCGACGTGGTCTGCCTGATCTCGCTGCTGCCCAACGCCGATTGCGTGGTGAAACGCGCCGTGGCCCGCAACCCGTTCATGCGCGGTCCGGTGCGGGCGGCCGGCTACATCTCCAATGACGATGGCGCTGGCCTGGTCGATGACTGCGTGGCGGCGGTGCGCGCCGGCGGCACCCTGGTGATCTTCCCCGAGGGCACCCGCAGCGTGCCGGGCCAGCCGCCGCGGCTGCAGCGCGGGGCCGCCAACATCGCCGTCCGTGGCCGGCTGGACATCACCCCGGTGCGGATCACCTGCACCCCGCCCACGTTGACCAAGGGACAGAAGTGGTATCGTGTCCCCTCACGTCGCTTTCACGTTCGGCTGCAGATCGGCGAAGATATCCCGATCGCGCCCTTCCTGGCCGATGACGACTCGCCAAGGGGGGATGCCTTGGCAGCCCGCCGCGTCACCGAGCACCTTTCTCGTTATTTCGACCTGTCTGGAGATCCGCCCCGTGCAAGCACTTGAGCACGAGATCAAGGAATTGATCATTTCCTCCCTTTCGCTGGAGGACATCACGCCGGAGGACATCGATCCGACCGCGCCGCTGTTCGTCGAGGGCCTGGGCCTGGATTCGATCGATGCGCTGGAGCTGGGCCTGGCGCTGCAGAAGAAGTACGGTGTCAGCCTCTCGGCCGATTCGGAAGAAACCCGTCGCCATTTCTCCAGCGTGCGCGCGCTCGGCGAGTTCGTCGCCGCCCGCCAGTCGTAACGGCGCCAGGAATAGCCATGACCAAGAATGAACTGTTCGAACGCATCGTCAGCATCCTGACCGACAGCTTCGAGATTGAAACCGCCCGGATCACCCCCGAGGCCCGCCTGTATGACGACCTGGACATCGACAGCATCGATGCGGTCGACCTGATCGTGCAGCTCAAGCCACTGCTCGGCCGCAACCTGCAGCCGGAAGCGTTCAAGGCCGTGCGCACCGTGCAGGACATCGTTGATGTCGTGCATGGACTGCTGCCGGACCAGGCAGCCGCCTGACCGCAGCGCCGGCGGCTTCGCCATGGCTCGCGCACGTACCGTCGTGGTGGCAGCGATCTCGCTCGCCTACCCGCTGCTGGTGTACCTGGCGATGGGCCGCTTCGAGCCGCGCTGGCTGTCGCTGCTGCTGTTCACCCTGGCCCTGCTGCGTGCGCTGAGCACGCGCCAGCCATTGTGGTGGGCCGCCGCCGCCGGCACCGGCCTGCTGGCGGTGCTGGCCACCGTGCTCAACCAGGCCCTGCCGCTGAAGCTGTACCCGGTGCTGGTCAATGCGGTGATGCTGGCGGTGTTCGGCACCAGCCTGCGTTTCGGGCCGCCGCTGGTGGAGCGCCTGGCGCGGCTGCAGGAGCCGGACCTGCCCCCGTTTGCGGTGGCCTATACCCGCCGCGTCACCCAGGTGTGGAGCGGCTTCTTCGTTCTCAACGGCAGCCTGGCCCTGCTGACCGCGCTGTACGCGTCGGACCGGGCCTGGATGCTCTACAACGGACTGTTGGCGTACGTGATGATGGGCGTGTTGTTCGCAGGTGAGTGGCTGGTGCGGCGGCGGGTGAAGGCGGCGCACGCGCATGGCTGAGTGGATTGCCCTGGACCGGCTGCTGCTGGAGGCGCGGCCGCAGCGCAGCGTCGGCCTGTGCGACGGAGACATGGTTGACCACGCCTGCTTCCGCCAGCGCGTGCTGGGCTGGCGCGCCGCCTTTGCGGCGGCCGAAGGCCGCGACTGGGCCCTGTACTTCGATGACGCCGTGGCCTTCGCTGCGGCGCTGTTCGGCGCCTGGCATGCCGGCAAGCGGGTGTTCCTGGCTGCTGACAACCTGCCGGCCACGCTGCAGGCGCTGCAGCCGCAGGTGAGCGGTTTCGCGGGCGACGTGCCGGCCGATTACCGCCCGCTGGCGGCGCTGGACGCCGCGCTGGACGACGAACTGCAGGCGCTGGACGAGCGCGCCTGCGAGCTGTGCGTGTTCACCTCCGGCAGCACCGGCCAGCCCAGTGCGATCGGCAAGCGCCTGGACCAGCTGGCGCGCGAGGTGGAAGCGCTGCAGGCCGCGTTCGGCGCGCAGCTGGAGGGCGCGCAGGTGCACGGCACGGTGTCCCACCAGCACATCTACGGGCTGCTGTTCCGGGTGCTGTGGCCGCTGGCCGCCGGCCGCCTGATCCATCCGCGCCGGTTCTTCCACGAAGACCTGGTGGGTGCGCTGGCCGGTACCGACACGGTGCTGGTGGCGACGCCGGCCCATCTCAAGCGCCTGCCCGAGCAGCTCGACTGGGCCAGCCTGCATGGCCGCCTGCGCGCGGTGTTCTCCTCCGGTGGCCCGCTGCCGGAGGACGCGGCGCGACAGGTGCGGCAGTGGTTGGGCGTGGCGCCGACCGAGGTCTATGGCAGCAGCGAGACCGGCGGTATCGCCTGGCGCCGCTGGGACACCGACCTGCCGCCGTGGCAGCCGCTGCCGGGTGTGCAATGGCGGATCGACGACGGCTGCCTGGCGGTGGCCTCGGCGCATCTGGAAACTCCCGGCTGGTGGCGCACCCAGGACCGCGTGGAAGCCTTGGCCGATGGCCGTTTCCGGCTGCTGGGCCGCGCCGACCGCATCGTCAAGATCGAAGAGCGCCGCGTCTCGCTGGATGCACTGGAACGCGCGCTGCGCGAAGACACCGAAGTGGATGACGTGCGCGTGCTGGTGCTGCCCGGGCAGCGCGAGCAGTTGGCCGCCGTGGTGGTTCCGGCCGATCCGGCGCTGCTGGAGGGCGGCGACGCCGCGCGCCGTGCGCTCGGCCAACGCCTGGGCGCGCGCCTGGCGCATGCGCATGACGCGGTGACCCGGCCGCGCCGTTGGCGCCTGGTGCAGGCGTTGCCGATCAACGCGCAGGGCAAGGTGACCCAGGCGGCATTGGCGGCGCTGTTCCAGCCACTGATGCCGGTGCCGGTCTGGGACCGCCGCGACGCCGCCAGCGCCACGCTGCGCATGACCCTCGAATCGGCGCTGCGACCGTTCCAGGGCCACTTCCCGCAGGCGGCGATCCTGCCCGGTGTGGCGCAGTTGGACTGGGCGATGCGTTTCGGTCGCCAGGCATTTGCGATGCCGCGCGTGTTCCTGCGCATGGACGCGGTGAAGTTCCAGCACGTGGCCCGCCCCGGCGATGAGTTGACCCTGCAGCTGGACTGGGATGCCGCACGCAACGTGCTCGCCTTCCGCTATACCTCCAGCCACGGTGTGCATGCCAGCGGCAAGGTGGTTTTCGCCGATGCGGACTGACCCGGCCGTTGCCGGTGCCGCGTTTGCGCCACTGGTGGTGATTCCCGTCTACGACCACGAGCACGCCATCGTGGCGGTGGTCGACGGTGTGCAGGCCGCTGGCCTGCCTTGCCTGCTGGTCGACGATGGTTCGCATGAGGCGTGCGCGGCGGTGCTGCGCACGCTGGCACAGCGCCAGGGCGTCGACCTGCTGCGCCTGGACGCCAACCAGGGCAAGGGTGGGGCGATGCTGGCCGGTTTTGTTGAAGCCGGCGCGCGTGGCTACAGCCACGTGCTGCAGATCGACGCAGACGGCCAGCACGATACCGCTGACCTGCCACGCTTCATCGAGGCCGCGCGTGTGCATCCCGACGCGGTGATCTGCGGCATTCCGGCCTACGACGCCAGTGTTCCCAAGGCACGCCTGTATGGCCGCTACGCCACCCACGTCTGGGTCTGGATCAACACGCTGTCGCTGCACCTGCGCGACACCATGTGCGGCTTCCGGGTGTATCCCCTGCCACCGGTGCTGCGCCTGATCGGTGAAGAGACCATCGGCCGGCGCATGGATTTCGATACTGAAGTGATGGTGCGCCTGTACTGGCGCCAGCTGCCGGTCGAGCACCTGGCCACGCGCGTGACCTATCCCGCCGATGGCGTGTCGCACTTCGATGTGTGGCGCGACAACGTGCGCATCAGCCGCATGCACACCCGCCTGTTCTTCGGCATGCTCTGGCGCGCACCGCGGCTGCTGTGGCGCCGCCTGCAGGGGCAGCGCTGAAATGGCGACCGCGCAGGACGCCCCGCACTGGGCCGACATCGGCGAATCGACGTCGGTGGCCGGCGTGCTGTTCCTGTGCTGGGTGCACCGCTGGTTCGGGCGCTGGCCATTCCGCCTGTGCGCGTGGCCGGTGGTGGCCTGCCATTGGCTGGGTAACCGTGTGGGGCGACAGGCCTCGATGCAGTACCTGCAGCGGCTGCAGGCATACAGCGGCGTGCTCGGCCGCGCGCCAACCCGGCGCGACAGCCTGCGCCACTTCTTCGCCTTCGCCGACACGATGCTGGACAAGATCCTCGGCCTGGGCGGGCGCTACCCGGCCAACCGTATCCACCTGCACCGCGACCTGGTGCTGCAGAAGATCGCGCGCCGCGAAGGCGGTCTGATCCTCACCGCGCACATCGGCTGCCTGGAACTGTGCCAGGTGCTGGCCGAACAGGTGCCGGGGTTCCGCATCACCGTGCTGGTGCACACCGCGCATGCGCAGCGCTTCAACCGCCTGCTGCAGCGGCTGGACCCGCTGGCGGCGGTGGAGCTGGTGCAGGTGACCGGAATGGGGCCGGCCACAGCGGTGATGCTGGCCGAGCGCGTGGCGGCGGGGGGCTTCGTCGCCATCGTCGGCGACCGCACGCCGGTGCAGGGCGGTCGCAGCGTCACCGCCGATTTCCTCGGCCACCGCGCACCGTTCCCTATCGGCGCTTACGTGCTGGCTGCGGCGCTGGGCTGCCCGGTCTACACCATGGCCTGCCTGCACCAGGGCGAGGGCTACCGCGTGGCGTTTGAACAGTTCGCCGAACGCATCGTGCTGCCGCGTGGCTCGCGCGACGCGGCACTTGCCGAACAGGCACAGCGCTTCGCGCGCTGGCTGGAACTCCAGGTCATCCAGTCCCCGTTGGACTGGTTCAATTTCTTCCCCTTCTGGGATCAGGCTCCGCATGACGACTGACGCCGTACCCGTGTGCCGCTTTGGCGATGCACCGTTGACCATCGAAGACGTGGTTGCCCTGGCCCAGCGCCAGTGCGAGGCCGCACTGAGCGACGCGCCGGCGTTCCGCGCGCACATCCAGCGCGGTGCCGACTTCCTTGACCGCCTGCTGCGCGAAGATGGCGTGATCTACGGTGTGACCACCGGCTATGGCGATTCGTGCACGGTGAACATCCCGCCGGCACTGGTGGCTGAACTGCCGCACCACCTGTACACCTACCATGGCTGCGGCCTGGGCCGTTACCTGGACCCGGTCGAGACCCGTGCGGTGCTGGCCGCGCGCCTGGCGTCGCTGGTGCGTGGCATGTCCGGTGTCAGCATGCCGCTGCTGGAAGGCCTGGCCACGCTGCTGCAGCACGACGTGCTGCCGATGATCCCGGCCGAAGGCTCGGTGGGGGCCAGTGGTGACCTGACCCCGCTGTCCTACGTGGCGGCGGTGCTGTGCGGCGAGCGCGAGGTGCTGCACGATGGCCGCGTGCAGCCTGCTGCCGAGGTGCTGGCGAAGATCGGCATGACCCCGCTGAAGCTGCGGCCGAAGGAAGGCCTGGCGATCATGAACGGCACCGCGGTGATGACCGGCCTGGCCTGCCTGGCCTGGCAGCGCGCCGACTACCTGGCGCGCATGGCCACGCGCCTGACCGCGTTCAACGTGCTGGCCAGCGACGGCAACGCGCACCACTTCGACGAAACCCTGTTCGCGGCCAAGCCGCACCCGGGCCAGGGCCGCATCGCCGCGCGCCTGCGCAGCGACCTGCACAGCGAGCGTCCGCCACGCAATGAACAGCGCCTGCAGGACCGCTATTCGCTGCGCTGCGCGCCGCACGTGATCGGCGTGCTGGAGGACAGCCTGCCGTTCCTGCGCCAGCTGATCGAAACCGAACTGAACAGCGCCAACGACAATCCGCTGATCGATGCCGACGGCGAGCGCATCCTGCATGGCGGCCACTTCTACGGCGGCCACATCGCGCTGGCGATGGACACCCTGAAGAACACCGTGGCCAACGTTGCCGACCTGCTCGACCGGCAGCTGGCGCTGGTGGTGGATGCCCGTTACAACCATGGCCTGCCGGCCAACCTGTCGGCGGCCACCGGCCCGCGCGCGGCCATCAATCATGGCCTGAAGGCGCTGCAGATCAGCGTGTCGGCCTGGACGGCCGAAGCGCTGAAGCAGACCCTGCCGGCCAGCGTGTTCTCGCGTTCCACCGAGTGCCACAACCAGGACAAGGTCAGCATGGGCACCATCGCCGCGCGCGACTGCCTGCGCGTGATCGAGCTGACTGAACAGGTGGTGGCCGCGATGCTGATCGCCGCCCGCCAGGGCCTTGCGCTGCGCGAACGGGTTGGCCTGAACGCGCAGCTGCATGGCAGTCTGGCCGGCATGTACGCCGACCTGGGGCAGCGCATCGCCCTGGTTGAAGAAGACCGCGCGCTGGATCGCGAACTGCGGGAACTGCTGGTGGAGATCCGCGCGCAACGTTGGGAGCTGTATGCCGGTGAATGAGGCTATTGAACGGGTTGGCGAAATTGCGTTGACCCCCGCCTTCCATGACTGCGATCCGATGAACGTGGTCTGGCATGGCAACTACTTCAAGTACTTCGAGATCGCGCGCTGCGCGCTGCTTGGGCGCTACGACTACGACTACCCGCAGATGCTCGAATCGGGCTACCTGTGGCCGGTGGTCGATGCGCGGGTGAAGTACGTGCGCCCGCTGCTGTTCAACCAGGCGCTGCGCGTGATTGCGCGCATCGTGGAATGGGAGAACCGGCTGAAGATCGAGTACGAGATCCTTGATGCGGAAAGCGGCCAGGTGCTGACCCGTGCGATGACCATCCAGGTCGCGGTGGACGCGACCAGCAGGGAAATGCTGTACCAGTGCCCGCCGGTACTGTGGGAACGCCTGGGAGTGCCTGCACCGTGAACACCCTTGTCCGCCTTTCGAGCGTGCTTCTGTGCGCGCTGATGTTCATTGCCGCGCCGCAGGTGCAGGCGGCCGACGCCGCCATTGATGTGATCACCCAGGCGGTGGCGCGGCCGGACGTGCTGCGTGGCCAGTTCAGCCAGGAAAAGCAGGTCAGCGGCTTCAAGAACCCGCTGCGCTCGCAGGGCCAGTTCGTGGTCGCGCGCCAGCATGGCGTGATCTGGACCACGCTCAAGCCGTTCCCCTCCGAAGTGGTGGTCACCGCCGACCGCATCCTCAGCCGCCAGCGCGATGGCAGCACCCGTGTCGAGCTCGATGCGCGGCAGCAGCCGGCGATGCGTTCGGTGAACGCGATCATGTTCGCGCTGATGAGTGGCGACGTGCAGGCGCTGTCCGGCCAGTTCAACGTGGCGGCCAGCCGTGAAGGGCAGGGCTGGCGGCTGCGGCTGACGCCGAAGTCGGCGATGCTGGCCAAGGCGTTCCAGTCGCTGACCCTGCAAGGTGACCGCTACGTGCGCCAGGTCGAGATCGTCGAGGCCAACAAGGACCGCACGCAGATCCAGTTCAGTGCACTGAGCGAAGCGCCGGCCACGCTCACCGCCGACGAGGCACGCCGCTTTGAGTGAGGGTGCAGCATCGAACGGGCCGGACCGGTTGCGGCGCTGGTGGCACTGGCTGGGCATCGCCTGGCTGGTGCTCCTGCTGGTGTTGGGGGCGCAGCAATGGCGCCTGTGGAGCCAGCAGTCGCGGATCGACACCGACATCCTCGCCCTGCTGCCGCAGGACGCGCATGACCGCCTGTTGAGTGACGTCACCCGGCGCATCGCCGACGGCAGCTCGCGCCAGGTGGTGGTGCTGCTGGGCAGCAAGGATGGCGCCGCCGCCAAGCGCGCACAGGCGGCGTTCGCTGCGGCGATGGCGGCGGATGCCGACAGTGCGTTGCTGGTGCCCAGCGGTTCGATCGAAGGCTGGTTCGACGAGGCGCGCGCGTTCTACGCGCCGTACCGCGACCGCCTGCTGACCCCGGCCCAGCGCGAGCAGCTGCAGGGCAGCGAGCCGGGCGCGTTGGCCGAGCAGGCGTTGGCTGCGCTGTACGGTCCGATGGGCGCCCCGCGCCTGACCGACTGGCGGCAAGACCCGCTGTCGCTGTGGCCGCAATGGTGGCAGCAGCAGGCGCAGGGGTCGGGGTTGCGGCTGGGCGATGACGGCCTGCTCGAAGCTGAGGGCAGCCATTGGGCCGTACTGCAGTTCGATACGCCGGGGTCGGCGTTCCAGCTTGACGGCGAGCGCCATCTCGACGGCCTGCTGGAACGTGCCGGGCTGGCCGCCAGGGCGGCGGCGCCAGAACTGGAAATCCTGCATGCGGGTGTGCCGCTGCACGCCGAAGCGGCGGCGGTGCAGGCCAACCAGGAGATCAACACGATCGGCTGGGGCTCGCTGGCCGCGGTGCTGCTGCTGGTGTGGCTGGCGTTCCGTTCGCTGCGACCGATCCTGCTGGTTGCCGCCTCACTGCTGATCGGCTGTGGCGTGGCGCTGGCGGTGACCGTGCTGGTGTTTGGCAAGGTGCATGTGCTGACCCTGGTGTTTGGTGCGTCGCTGGTGGGCGTGGCCGAGGACTACGGCATCCACTGGTTCGCTTCGCGCCAGGCCGAACCGGCTGATCGTCGCTGGAAACTGCTGCGGCACCTGCTGCCCGGCCTGTGGCTGGCCCTGCTGACCAGTGCGCTGGCCTACCTGGCACTGGGCCTGGCCCCGTTCCCGGGCCTGCGCCAGATGGCATTGTTCTCGGTGGTCGGCCTGGCCGCCGCCTTCCTTACGGTGATTTTCTGGTTCCCGTGGCTGGATGGCGGCGAGATCCGCCAGACCCGTTTCTCGCAGTGGCTGGGCAACACGCTGGAGCGCTTCCCGCGCCTGCATGGCCGTCGCCCGCTGACGGTGTTCGTGGTGATCACGCTGTCACTGGCTGCAATCGGTATCGCCCGCCTGCACAGCAACGACGACCTGCGCAGCCTGCAATCGTCGCCGCCCGCGCTGATGGCGCAGCAGATCCGCTTGAGCCAGCTGCTGGGCATACCCAGCCCGGCACAGTTCTACCTGGTACAGGGCACCGACGCGGCGCAGCTGCTGCAGCGTGAGGAAGCGTTGACCGAACGCCTGCGCGTACTGGCCAACCAGAAGCGCATTGGGGGCTATCGCGCGATCAGCGATTGGCTGCCGTCGCCGTCGCGCCAGCAGGCCGATGCGGCGCTGACTGCGAAGGTTGAACCGGGTGTGCTTGCGGCCGTGTCCGAGGCCGTGGGAGAGCCACTGCAGCGACCGCCGTTCGCGGACGCGCCACTCACCGCCGAAGCGTTCCTGGCCTCGCCGGCCTCGCAGCCGTTCCGGCACCTGTGGGTGGGCCAGGTCGGCGGGCAGATGATCAGCGTGGTGATGGTCGATGACCTGTCGCGCGCCGACGCGCTGACCACCCTGCGCGGCGCGGCCGAGGGCCTGCCCGGTGTGCGCTGGGTGGATCGCACCGCCGACTTCTCGCAGCTGCTGGGCCACTACCGCAAGCTGATGGGCGGGCTGCTGCTGGTCGGCATCGTGCTGGTGTTCGGCGCGCTGTGGCTGCGCTACCGCCGCCAGGCCTGGCGCGTGTTCGCGCCGACCCTGATTGCCGGCGCATTGACCTTGGGCCTGCTGGGCCTGTTCGGCCAGCCGCTGCAGCTGTTCAACGTGCTGGCACTGATGCTGCTGCTGGGCATGGGCATCGACTACGGCATTTTCCTGATCGAGCACCGCGGCGACGCCAGTGCCTGGCTGGCCGTGTGCGTGGGCGCGGCCAGCACCTGGCTGTCGTTCGGCTTGCTGGGCCTGTCGCAGACCCCGGCGTTGCGCGCGTTCGGCCTGACCCTGCTGTTCGGCATCGGCCTGGTCTGGCTGATCTCGCCGCTGTTCCGTCCGCCGCCGCACGATCTGCCGCCGGCCTGAGCCTGTTTTCCGACTTCCTTCTTTCCACTTGATCGAGCAACAAGGACGCACCGATGAACACTGCTGTGGATGCTGTCGAACGCACTGAAATCCTGATCATCGGCGCCGGCCCGGCCGGTTCCGTGGCCGCGGCGATGCTGCGCCAGCAGGGCCGCCAGGTGCTGATGCTGGAACGCCAGCAGTTCCCGCGCTTCTCCATCGGCGAAAGCCTGCTGCCGCAGAGCATGGAGTACATCGAGGCGGCCGGCCTGCTGCAGGACGTGGTCGAGGCGGGCTTCCAGTACAAGAACGGTGCCGCCTTCGTGCACGGCGAAGCGCGTACTGCGTTCGACTTCCGGAAGAAGTTCTCGCCGGGCTGGGGCACCACCTACCAGGTGCAGCGCGCCGACTTCGACAACGTGCTGGCACGCGGCGCCGAGCGCATGGGGGCCACGCTGCGTTTCGGCGACGAGGTGCTGTCGGTCGAGCCGGGCGAGCAACCGGCGGTGACGGTACGCCGTCCGGACGGTAGCGAGTACCGCATCGAGGCCGATTTCATCCTCGACGCCTCAGGCTTCGCGCGCCTGCTGCCGCGGCTGCTGCAGCTGGAATCGCCGTCCAACTTCCCGGTGCGCGGCGCGATCTTCTGCCACGTGCGCGACAACATTCCGGCCGAAGCGGACTTCGATCGCAACAAGATCCTGATCACCACCCACCCCGAGCACATCGACGTCTGGTATTGGACGATCCCGTTCTCCAATGGCTGCAGTTCGCTGGGCGTGGTCGCCGAGCCGTCGTTCTTCGAGCGCTACGAGGGTGACGACCTGCAGAAGCTGCAGGCCATCGTCGGCGAGGACCCCAACCTGACCCGCCTGCTGGCCAACGCCGAATGGGCGGTGCTGCCGGTGCGCCGGATCACCGGCTATTCGGCCAACGTCAGTTCGCTGTGGGGGCCCGGCTACGCGTTGCTGGGCAACGCCGGCGAGTTCCTCGATCCGGTGTTCTCCTCCGGCGTGACCATTGCCTTCAAGTCCGCGCAGCTCGCCAGCGAATGCCTCAAGCGCCGCTATGCCGGCCAGGCCGTGGACTGGGAGGCCGAGTTCTCGATCCCGCTGCGCGCGGGCGTGAAGACCTTCCGCCGCTTCGTCGAAAGCTGGTACCAGGGCGGCTTCCAGAAGATCATCTACCACCCGCAGCAGCAGCCCGAAGTGCGCGACATGATCAGCTCCATCCTGGCCGGTTATGCCTGGGACACCAAGAATCCGTATGTGGCCGATGAAAGTGGTCGCCGCATGCGCGTGCTGGAGGAATTGTGCAGCGCCTGATCTTCCGTACTGCGGCCCTGCTGCTGTGCCTGCTGCTGGCCGCCTGTGCCGGCCGCATGCCGAAACCGCAGGTGGAACTGCCGCCGCTGCGCCTGGCGCCGGCCAGCCTGCCGACGCCGCTGGCGCTGCAGCAGCAGCTGCATTTCCGCTTCGGCACGCATGAGCGCGATCTCGACGCGCTGCTGGAAGCCGACGCCCAGCAGGTGCAGCTGGCCGTGCAGGCGATGGGCCAGACCGGTGTGCGCCTGCAATGGGACGGCCAGCAGCTGACCCAGCAGCGCGCGCCATGGCTGCCACCGCAGGTGCGCGCCGAGCGCGTGCTGGATGACCTGCAGTTCGCGCTGTGGCCGACCGCGGCCATTGCCGCCGTGCTGCCGCCGGGCTGGCAGGTCAGTGATGATGGCCATCAGCGCAGCCTGTCGCGTGAGGGCACCGTGTGGCTGCACCTGCAGCGGCTGGACGATGGCAGCGTGCAGCTGGACAACCGCGCCGAAGGCTATGCGCTGCGCATCGAATCGATCGACATGGCCGGGCCGTACCGATGAGCGCACCGATCTACCTGAACGACCTGGGTGTGGTCTGTGCACTCGGCGCTGGCCGCGCCGCAGTGACGTCGGCACTGTTCGCCGACGCGCCGGGCGGGCTCAGCGACAACGACAGCCTGTTGCCGGGGCGCACCCTGGCGCTGGGAGAAGTACGCACGCCGCTGCCGGCGCTGGATGACCTGCCGGTGGCCCTGCGCGGGCGCAACAATGCCCTGCTGGACGTGGCATTGGCTCAGATCGCGCCGGCAGTGGCCGCGGCGATCGCCCGCCATGGCGCCGAGCGCGTAGCGGTGGTGCTGGGCACCAGCACCTCGGGCATTGGTGAATCGGAGCAGGCATTGCGCAGCCATGCCGAACAGGGCCAGTGGCCGCAGGGCTTTGACTACGCCCAGCAGGAAATGGGCACCGCCGCGCAGTTCGTGCGCCAGCGCAGTGGCGCACAGGGGCCGGCATGGACCCTGTCCACTGCCTGCTCGTCCAGTGCCAAGGCGCTGATGTCGGCTGCACGCATGCTGCGCGCCGGCATCGTCGATGCGGTGATCGCCGGTGGCGCCGATTCGCTGTGCCGCTTCACCGTGGCCGGCTTCAGCGCGCTGGAATCGGTCTCGGCCCAACGCTGCAATCCGTTCTCGCAGCATCGTACCGGTATCAACATCGGCGAAGGCGCCGCGCTGTTCCTGCTCACCCGCGAACCCGGCCCGGTATGCCTGGCGGGGTGGGGCGAGTCGGCCGACGCCCACCACATGTCCGCCCCGGACCCGCAGGGCCTGGGTGCCATCGACGCCCTGCAGCAGGCGCTGCAGCGTGCTGGCTGGGCCGCCGGTGAAGTGGACTATGTGAACCTGCATGGGACCGCGACCGGCCACAACGATGCGATGGAAAGCCTGGCCGTGTCGCAGGTGCTGGGCAGCCACGTGCCGGCCAGTTCGACCAAGCCGTTGACCGGCCACACGCTGGGTGCCTCGGGTGCCATCGAGGCGGCGCTGTGCTGGATCGTGCTGGCCGAGAACCCGCAGCAGCTGCTGCCGCCGCACTGGTGGGACGGCGTGGCCGACCCGGCACTGCCGGTGCTGCCGCTGGTCGCACCGGGCACGCGCCTTGCGCAGCCGCCACGGCGGGTGCTGAGCAATTCGTTCGCCTTCGGCGGCAGCAATGCCGTGCTGGCACTGGAGCGTCGATGAACACGCTGTACGCGATCGAAGACGTGGTGCCGCACCGCCAGGACATGTGCCTGCTGGAGCGCATCACGCAATGGGACCAGGACGCCATCGAGGCCGAACTGGTGGTGCCCGAGGCCGGCCTGTTCGTCGAGGATGACCAGGTGCCGGCATGGGTCGGCATCGAGTACATGGCGCAGGCCATCGCGGCCTGGGCCGGTTGCCGCGCGCGTGCGGCCGGCAGGCCACCGCAGCTGGGCTTCCTGCTCGGCAGCCGCCGCTACAGCAGCGCGCGCAGCAGCTTCCCCAGCGGTTCGCGGCTGCGCGTACAGGCGCGCTGCGAGCTGTTGGGTGACAATGGATTGGGGATGTTCGCCTGCCGCATCCTGGCAGGCGAGGAAGAATGGGCGACAGCCAACGTCTCGGTGTTCGAACCGGCCGACGCGATGGCCTATCTGGAGAGTGGACAGGCATGACAGGGAATCGAAGCGTGCTGGTGACCGGCGCCAGCCGGGGCATCGGCCGGGCCATCGCGCTGCGCATCGCGCGCGATGGCTTCGACGTGGTGGTGCATTGCCGCAGCCGCGTGGATGAAGCACAGGCGGTGGTCACCGAGATCCAGGCACTGGGCCAGCAGGCCCGCGTACTGGTGTTCGACGTGGCCGACCGCGAGGCCGCGAGGGCCGCGCTGGAAGCCGATGTCGAGGCACATGGCGCGTATTACGGCGTGGTCTGCAATGCCGGCATCGCCCGTGACGGCGCCTTCCCGGCGCTGTCGGAGGACGATTGGGACCAGGTCATCCACACCAACCTGGATGGCTTCTACAACGTCCTGCATCCGCTGATCATGCCGATGGTGCGGCGGCGCAAGCCGGGCCGCATCGTCACCCTGTCGTCGGTCTCCGGACTGGCCGGCAACCGCGGGCAGGTCAACTACAGTGCCGCCAAGGCCGGCATCATCGGCGCCACCAAGGCCCTGGCGCTGGAACTGGCCAGCCGCCAGATCACCGTCAACTGCGTGGCCCCGGGCCTGATCGAGACCGAAATGCTCAACGACGAAGTGGTTGAACACGCGCTCAAGCTGATTCCCGTCGGCCGCGTTGGCCGCCCGGACGAAGTGGCGGCTACCGTGGCGTTCCTGCTGTCCGAACCGGCCGGCTACATCACCCGGCAGGTGATCTCGGTGAACGGAGGCATGATCTGATGGCCGCCGATCGTCGCGTGGTGGTCACCGGCGCCGCCGCCATCAGTCCGCTCGGCCACGACTGGCCCACCATCGAAGCGCACCTGCGCAGCTGCCGCAACGCGGTGCGCGCGATGCCCGAGTGGGATGTCTATGCCGGGCTGAACACCAAGCTGGCCGCGCCGGCGCAGGACTTCGAGCTGCCGCCGAACTACAACCGCAAGACCACCCGCTCGATGGGCAAGGTCGCGATCATGTCGGTGCGCGCCACCGAGGTGGCGCTGCGCGAGGCAGGCCTGCATGAGCATCCGGTGCTGCGCAGTGGCCGTACCGGCGTGGCCTATGGTTCCTCGTCCGGCAGCCACGAGGCCACCGGCGAATTCGGGCGCATGCTCAACGAATTCACCACCGATGGCATCAGCGCCACGACCTACCTGAAGATGATGAGCCACACCGCGCCGGTCAACATCGGCGTGTTCTTCGGCCTGTCCGGGCGCGTGTACACCACCTCCAGCGCCTGCACGTCGGGCAGCCAGGGTGTGGGCGCGGCCTATGAAGCCATCCGCAGCGGCAAGCAGACGGTGATGGTGGCCGGCGGTGCCGAGCAGCTCGATGCCACTGCTGCAGCGGTGTTCGACACGCTGTTCGCCACCAGCGTGCGCAACGACGCGCCGCAGACCACGCCACGCCCGTTCGATGCCGGCCGCGATGGCCTGG
>NZ_LEKR01000061.1:0-17418 GCF_001580555.1 Stenotrophomonas sp. DDT-1 | reverse complement strand
GGTGTCGGAGTGCGGGGTGTCAGCCGCATGGGCCCGAGGCATGCCTCGGGCGGGTTGGGCAGGACGCCCAACCCCGGTCTTGCCGTGTGCGCAGGAAAGCGCACACGAGCAAGCGGCTGCCAAGCCTGCAAGGACGTACTTGCGGCGTCCCCGCACTCCGACACCGCCCCGCCACCCCACGGAATGCCAGCTTTTGCTGTTGCTGTTGCCTTGGCTTGAAGGCTTCGGCGCGTGCAGGGCGCAGCCCTGCCGAAAACCCCACCCTCAGCCGTCGCCCTGGATGCCGCCGGGTGCCTGCGCCGGGTCACGCCAGCGGCGCACCGTGCGCTGGAAGAACAGGTTGTTCGGCAGCTGCAGCACCGTGCCTTCGTGGCCGTCGCCGGTTTCCTGCAGTGTGGTGTAGATCAGGTTCACGTCGATCACCCGGCCCTTCAGGCCCGGCTTCTCGCCGTTCTCCAGCACTTCGATGTAGTCATGCAGGCGGAACGGGCGAGTGGTGAAGATCAGCAACGTGCAGAAGATGTTGGAGAGCACGCTCCAGGCCGCGAAGAAGGCCACTGCGCCCACGGCCGCGAAGCCGGTGAACGCGGTCCACAGCACTGAAGGCTTCGCGCCGAGCAGGCTGAGGATATACAGCAGGGCGCTGAAATAGACCACGAAACTGGTGATCCGGCGCGCGCCCATCACCATTTCAGGTGGCAGCGTGTAGTGCTCGGCAAAGCGCCGGATCAGGCGACGGGCGAGTACCCGCAGCAGCCAGGCGACCAGCAGCACCAGCACGATCTGCAGGGCCACGCCCGCGTAGTTCAGCCATGGGTGGCTCCAGGCCGGCAGGTGATCCTTCAGCGACAACATCATGGGGGCGAAAACAGGTGGCGGGAACGGCCTTGATGTTACCCGGCGCGTGCCGGGGTTTCGACCATCGGTGACCACGCCAGGCAGACCAGCTCCTGGCGATCCTGCTGCAGGCAGGCGCGGCCGTTGTCGGGGCACAACCGCAAGGACAGGCCCGATGCCTGCAGCACGACGCAAGCGACGATTACCAGCAGGGCGGCGCAGGATGGGCTGGACATGGCGGAACTCCCTGGAGGTGTTTTCTCGAATGACCTTGCATGGATGCAGCCATCGTCGAAAAGGTTGCATGGCCTTGATCGGCGATCGGCTCTAAACCTTTTTCCGGGTCGCCGCATCCAAGCGATATGCTCGACACCACCATGCCAGCGCCGCCTGCCGCCCACGCCCCTGTCGACGAACCCGCCCTGGTGCGGGCGGCCGCCGCCGGTGACACTGCGGCCTACGAACTGCTGTACCGGCGCCATGCGCCGCGCGTGTTCGCCGTACTGTGGCGCCTGTGCGGGGGCCAGCAGGCGCGTGCCGAGGATGCCCTGCAGGAAGCGTTCCTGCAGGCATGGAAGGCGCTGCCGGGGTTCCGGTTCGAAAGCAGCCTGTCGACCTGGTTGCACCGGCTGGGCGTCAACGCCGCACTGATGGAACTGCGCGGGCGCGCCGCCGGGCAGGACCACGACAGTCTGGAGGAGGTCGACGGCGGCCTGCAGGAGCTGGCGGTGCACGACCGTTGCGCCGGTACCGAGCGCGACCTGGAGCGCGCACTCGCGACGCTGCCTCCGAGGGCGCGTGCGGTACTGGTACTGCACGACATCGAAGGCTGGAAACACCAGGAAATCGCCGAGCAGCTGCAGATGGCCGTCGGCAGTTCAAAGGCACAGCTGCATCGTGCGCGCGGCCTGCTGCGCGCACGGCTGGGAGACATGACATGAGTACACACGAACACGATTGCGATCACGATCTGCTGGCCCGGCTGCGCGCGCTGCCGAACGAGCGCGATGTACCGGCCGATGGCTGGGCACGCCTGTCTGCCCGGCTGCCGCCGCGTGAACCAGAGGCAGCACCTGCGCCAACGGGCAACGTGGTGGCCCTGGCAACGCGTTCGCGGCGCCGCTGGTGGTTGCCGGCCGGCGCTGTCCTGGCTGCCAGCCTGGCGATCTACGCCGTGGCCCCTTGGCGGCATGTGCAGCCGGATATACCGGTGCCGTCCACGCTGCAGTTGCAGGCTGCGGCGATGACCGAGCAGTACCGGCAGGCGGTGGCCGCGCTGCCCGCAGGCCGGGCACCGGAATGGCAGCCGGCGCTGCACGAACTGGATGAAAGCGCGGCACAGATCCAGGCCGCGCTGGCGCAGGACCCACGTGCGCCTCACCTGCTTGGCCAGCTCAAGCGCACCTATGCGCTGCGGCTGGAACTGACGCGGCAGGCGGCCTATGCCGCCGAGTCCGGCCTGACGACCTGAGGAGACCCCCGATGACACGAACCCTGATGACCTGCTGCGCCGCGCTGTTGCTGCTGCCCGCGGTGGCCCTGGCTGACACCCGGATCGACGAACGCCACAACCTGGCCGCCGGCGGCCGCATCGAACTGAGCAACGTGGCCGGCAAGGTGACCGTGCGTGGCTGGGACCGCAACGACGTGCAGCTCACCGGTACGCTCAGTGATGGCCTGCAGCTGCGCCAGGAAAAGAGTGCCAACCGCGTCCGCTGGGAGATCGAGTATCCGCGTCGCAGCAACAACGGCGGCGCAACGCTGGTGCTGAACGTGCCGCGCTCGGTGGAGCTGCTGCTGAGCACGGTCAGTGCCAGCCAGGACATCAGTGGCATCGACGTGCGCCGCCTGCAGGCCGACACCGTCAGCGGCAGCCTCAGCGCCTCCGGTCGCAGCGGTGACAGCAAGCTCAATACGGTCAGTGGCGGTGTCAGCGCGCGCCTGCAGACGCCGAAGCTGGACGTAAATACGGTCAGTGGCCGGATCGTGGCCGGGAGCGGCGTGTCCGGCGACATCGGTGCACAGACGGTATCCGGCCGGGTCGAGGTCGATGCCGGGCGGGTGCAGCGGCTGGCGGTGGAAACCGTATCGGGCAGTATTGACCTGTCGGCGGCCGGGCTGGCGCCGGGAGGCCGTATCAATGTCGAATCGGTGAGTGCGTCGGTCAACCTGCGCCTGCCGCGCGCCGTCTCGGCGCAGCTGTCGGTGAACAGCTTCAGCGGGTCGATCAACAGCGATGCTGGCCAGGTGGAGCGGCCGCGCTACGGCCCCGGCAGCCATCTTGACACGCGGCTGGGCAGCGGCGACGGTGATATCCGCATCCAGTCGCATTCGGGCAGTGTTCGGGTAAGCCTGGATCGCTGAGCGCGATCCGGCAGGCCGCGGCGGCAGCGCCGCCGCGGTCGCTACTGGGTCAGCTGGCTTTCTTCAGCGCCCAGGTGGTGCCGAGGACTTCGATCTTGCCACCGGCCTTGCGGAACGCTGCCAGGTCCGAAGCGATCGAATCGCTGCTGACCACGGTGCTGGCGGCCGCGCCCTTGCGTTCGCTGCGGATGCTGTTGCTGGCCTTCGCGGGGGTCTTTGCCTTGCGGGGCATGGTTGCTCCTGTCAGGTGGAAGGGGAGGAAAGCGCCCAGGCATCAGCCTGGCGCAGGTAGTCCTGCCGCTCGCGGCGGCAGTCACTGCCGCCCATCGAGAACTGGCGGCAGATCGCCGGGCGCTGCGAATAGATCGTGCAGCGCAGGTGATAGGGATCGATCGCCGCACACCAGCCTTCCTCGTTGCGCGCCATCACGGCACGGCCGTGGGTGTCGCGTGACAGGAACTGGCCGGGCACGTGGTCGCCAGGCTGCAGCAACACGGGCAGCCGGCAACAGACCGCGTCACAACGGCGGCAGTCGATGGGTGCATGTGCTGCGTCAGGTTGTAAGGCCTCAGGGGCCTGGCGGGTGCCCAAAGCGGGTCTCGATGGCGGCTCCGGTGGTACGCGGACCATGAACGAGCCAGGAAGGCATGGCCGCTAGGCCCGCAGGGCGGGCCAGGCTGCACCGTGGACACACACCGGCGTGGCCGGTGGAAGGTGCAGCAGGGTTCTAGCCGACCAAGAGTAACTTGGATCGCGTAACGTTTTGTTAATCCTGGCTGGCTGCCGCCAGCGCAAGGCCCTGGACCACGCCCAGCGAGGGCTCGCCGTGGACCATGCGGGCGCCCGGGAAGGCCTCCGCAACGGCCTGGCGCAGATACCCGGCGCGGGACATGCCGCCGGTCAGGAACACCGCGTCCGGGTCGCCGCCGATGTCGCTGCGGACCTGGGCCAGCAGCTCCCGCAGCTGCTCCAGATAACCATGGGCGGCTGCGGCCAGGCCGTCGGCGCTGCTGTCGGCATGCAGGTCGCGGGCGATGTAGTCCAGCGTGCTGCGATGTTCGCTGGCGGCGCTGAGGGCGATCTTGGCGCGCTCGACGTCGCGGTACAGGCGGGCGGTATTGCCGGTGTCCTGCAGGGCCTGCAGGCGCGCGCCCCACGGATTGTCGACATGGTCATACTTGTGCTGGCGGAAGTCGCGCTGGCGGGTCATGTCCTGCACGGTGGCCGCTTCCACGTAGTGGTGGGCGGGCACGCGGGTGATGCCGCGCCCGAACAGCGGCATGTAGCTGGACAGGCTCAGCGCCAGGTCGATGTCGGTACCGCCGCGGGCGATGCCCCAGGCGCGGTGGATGCGCGGGGCGTCGTCGCCGCCGACTTCGGCGTGGGCGATATCGGTGGTACCGCCACCGATGTCGACGATCACGGCCTGGTGCCGTTCGCGGCTTTCGGCGTGATAGTGCATGGCCGCCGCGGCTGGTTCCTCGAGGAAATCGATCTGGTCGAATCCGGCCTGGCTGGCGGCTTCGCGCAGGATGTCCAGCGCCTGGTCATTGCCGGCCGCACCGATCGAGCTGCGGAACTGCACCGGACGCCCGAGCAGGGCCGCTCGCAGCGGCTGGCCAAGCTGGGCGCTGGCGGTCAGGCGGATGTGTTCGAGGATGTGCGCGGCGATGCCGGTGATGGTCTGCTTGGCGCGCGGGTGCAGGTTGTAGCCGAGCATCGATTTCGGGCTCTGCACCAGGTTGCCTTCGTGTTCCTCGAAATAGGCTTCCAGCGCTTCGTCACCGTAGACCGCATTCTGCAGCAGGTCGCTGGCACTGCGTTCCTTGCCGGCACGGGCCTCCATCCATTCCCGGCGCAGCGCGCGCAGGGCTTCGCGGCGCAGCGCCTGCGGCGTGCGTTCCTGGCCGGCGGCGCGCGCAGCACGCGCAGCGCTGTCGATCATCTGCTGCAGCTGGTGCTCCTGGCCGTCATCGAGCTGGAAGTCATCCGGGTCGGGCACCACGCCGGGGAAGTACACGCTGGTCCGGAACTGCTCGGCGTCGCCGAAGCGGATCGGCAGCAGCTTCCCTTCATGCACGATGGCGGCGGCGGAGTTGCTGGTACCGAAGTCGATGCCGAGGCG
Source organism: Stenotrophomonas sp. DDT-1 (assembly GCF_001580555.1). NCBI lineage: Bacteria > Pseudomonadati > Pseudomonadota > Gammaproteobacteria > Lysobacterales > Lysobacteraceae > Stenotrophomonas > Stenotrophomonas sp. DDT-1. The sequence goes on along the minus strand of NZ_LEKR01000061.1, from coordinate 12,092 downwards.
CATGGGGAGTTCCGGGGGCGATCAGGGGCCGCGCACTCTGCTGCAGTTCGCCGCCGACTGCAAGGTCCCGCAGTTTCCTGTTCCTGGCCGGGTCAAGGAGGTCGCGGCGTACTGCCCGGAAAAGGCCAGGGGAGCCGGGCGGTTACAATGGCGGCTGTTGATTCACTTTGAGGTACTTGCTGATGTCTTCTGCCCCTGCCTGCCCGCAGTGCACCCTGGAAAACACCTACGCCGATGGCGCGCTGTGGATCTGCGCCGACTGCGGCTTCGAATGGACCGCCGAGGAAAGTGCCGGTTCGACCCTGGTCGTGCGTGACAGCAACGGCAATACCCTGCAGGCCGGTGACACCGTCACCGTGATCAAGGACCTGAAGGTCAAGGGCTCCTCGATCCCGCTCAAGCAGGGCACCGTGATCCGCAACATCCGCCTGGTCGAGGACGATGCCGAGCACATCGAAGGCAATTCGGACAAGATCAAGGGCCTGGTCCTGAAGACCTGCTTCCTCAAGAAGGCCTGACCGGCCTTCAGCGCCTGGCCTGCTGCCGTGCGCGCCAGCGGGCCAGGCTGTCCAGCTTGGCCTGGTAGCGCGCCTGCTGCGGCGCCCCGCCCAGTTCCTGTGCACGCAGCAGCTCACGATCGGCGTGCTTGAGCTGGCCCGCCAGGAAATAGACCCGCGCCAGCCCGAAGTGGAACTGGTGCGCGGTGTCGTACAGGCGCACGGCCTTCCGGTAATAGCGGATCGCCTGCTGCAGTTGCCCGGCGCGTTCGGCCTCGGCTCCGAGCAGGTACTGCGCGAACGGGTCTTCGCGCTGCACCGATTGCAACCGCTGCTCCAGTGCCTGGGCCTGCGCAATCATGCCGAGCTTGCGGTAGAGGGCGCTGGCGTTGGTCAGTGCAGCATCCTGGCGGCCGTCCAGTCGCAGCGCCCTTTCCAGTGCCCGTCGCGCGGCGGCGGTATCGCCCGTGCGGTTTTCCAGCACACCCAGGTTGTTCCAGGTGGCAGCGAAGCTGCCGTCCTGCGCCAGCGCGGTATCGAAGAAGGTACGTGCGCCCGCCAGGTCGCCGCTGGCCATGCGTTCGGCACCGCGATTGTTGTAGAAGTGCGCCAACGCCCGCGCCTGGCTGATCGGCAGCGGCCCGCGGCGGTCGTACAGCACATTGCGATCCAGATCGACGGTGGCGAAGCGGCCGGCGAAGCCGACCCCGGCATTGACGTGGCCTACGCTGTAGACCAGGCCCTGGGCCTGGTCCTGGTACCACGACACCACCTGGCCGACCTCCTGCACGCGCGCCTGGATGCCGGCTTCGCGTGCCAGCGCGACGAACATCAGGGTAAAGGCCAGGCAGTTGGCGCGTCGCTGCTGCCAGATCTCGCTGACGGTAAGGGTCGCGTCGGCGTCGTACTGCAGGTCCATGCCATGGCGGTCGAAGATCATCTCCACCAGCGCCTGCAGGCGCTGCTCGCGCGAATAGCTGCGACGGGTCACCTGGGTGTGCAGCATATCGAGCATGGCCGGTGGAATCGCGAACACCTGCTGCGGCGTCGGAATCGTCGGCGCGGCGGTGCTGGCAGTGAGCGCAGGGACTTCGTTCGCGCCAGGGTTCAGGGCGATCGCGGAGGGTGCCGCCAATGCGGCCAGTGCGAGCAGAACGGATCGGGCGGCAGGACGGTACATGACGGCTCCTGGCAGCGGCGGGCGCTCCCGCCTGAGGCGAGTGTAGACCTGTGCGCGCACCCCTGCAGTGACCGCTGGTCGGTCCGCGCGTTCATCCACAGCCGGTGTGGACCAGCGCTCGACAAAGCTGTGGACAACCGCGTTGGGGCCCCGTGCGAAGGGCGTTGTGAGGGTGTGGTGAAAAAATGGCCAGCTTGCCCGCTGCCGGCGCAGGCGGGATGATCCAGTCATGGACTTCTCCCCGCTGACGCTCGCTCCGGCGCAGTGGCAGGCGCTGCAGGACAGCTATGCGACGCCACCACGTGCCTACCATCACTTCGGCCACGTACGTGCGGTGCTGCAGCACTGCCAGGAGGTTGCCGACGGTCCAGGCTGGCAGCAGCCGGCCGAGGTCTACCTGGCCGCGCTCTACCACGATGCGATCTATGTGGCGGGGCGAAAGGACAACGAGGCGCGTTCGGCGCAGCTGGCCCTGCAAGTGATCGCGCAGGCGCCGGAACTTGCCACGGTCGACGCGGCCCGGGTAGAGCAGCTGATCCTGCTGACTGCCCGCCATGGCGAGCTCGGCCCGGACGATGTCGATGCCGAGGCCGCGTTGTTCCTGGACTGCGACATGGCGATCCTGGCCGCGCCGGAACCGGTGTTCAGCGCCTATGACCGCGGCGTGGCCGAAGAGTACAAGGGCATGGTGCCGGGCTTCCTGTATCGCGCCGGCCGCCGCCGTTTCCTGCAGGGCCTGCTGCGTGCACCGCGCATCTTCCTCAGCGAATTCTTCCACCAGCGACTCGATGCGGCCGCGCGCGACAACCTGCGCCGGCAGCTGGGCCACTGAACCAGCCCGGTACACTGGGGCCTGTTTCCACCGATTGCCGCTTCCAACCGTGTCTGTCCCTGATCCCGATCCCCGCCCGTTGCCGCCGGAAGAGCCCGGTCCGAACGAATGCTGCGGCAGCGGTTGCCCGCTGTGCGTGCTGGACCTGTATGCCGACGAGCTGCAGCGCTATCGCAAGGCGTTGGCCGAATGGCTGGCGCGGCACCCGGAGGCGTCCGCATGAGCCGCGCGCGCCCAGCGGCACTGCTGGCGTTGGCGGCGCTGCTGCTGTTCGTGGCCACCGCGCTGTGGACCCAGTTCGCACGCACCGATCTGGACTGGGTGCGGGCCACGCTCAGCCTCTATCTGCACGGGCCGTGGGGGCTGGCATTGCGCGCGGCCTACTGCCTGCTGGCATTGGCGATCGCCCTGCTCGGCATCAGCCTCTACCGGGGCAGCATCGGCCCGCGGCGCAGCGCGGCGGCGCCGCTGCTGTTCACTGTCTCGGCACTGGGCCTGGCCACGGTCGCCATCGGTGACAGCTGGCTGCCGGAAGCGACGCCGCTGCTGGCACCGTTCATCCATGGGCTGGCGGCCAACACCGCGTTCCTGTGTGCCAGCGTCGGCATGCTGCTGCAGGCCTGGTACCTGCGCCGCGAACCGGGTTGGCAGTCCGCCGCGGGCCTGCTCTGGGGCTGGGCCTGGCTGGCGTTCGTACTGTTGTGGCTGCATGTGTTGTGGCGCGCCGGTCCGCCGCGCGGGCTGGGCCAGAAGGTCCTGATCGTGGTGATCGTAGGCTGGCTGCTGTACCTGGCGTTGGCACTGTACCGGCGCAGTCGGCGTACCACGGCCGACTGAATCGCCAACGGCCTGCACCGGTACGTGCCGTGCACGCGGTGGCGGCGTATCGTGTGCGCATTCCATCGGGGATGCGATATGAAGCGTGCAGGGCTGGGCAGGGCAATGGGTGTGGTACTGGCGCTGGCCGCGCTGCCGGCGACGGCGGCGGGGACCCCGCAGCAGTTCAGCCATGGGCGGTTCGAGCAGATTCCGGTGCACATGCCGGCCGGCACGCCGCAGCGGGTGGTGATCTGGTTCCACGAGCCCACCCCGGGTGGTGACACCAGCCGCCTGCCGATCGAAGCCCTGCGTGCCGACGGCGCCATGGTTGCCGCTGTGGACATCGCGCACCTGCGCGGCGTGCTCAAGCGCGAGGGTGATCCGACCTGTTCGTTCGGCGCCGGTGACGTTGAGAACTTCTCGCGCTGGCTGCAGGCGTCCCTGCATCTGCCCGGCTACCACCTGCCGCTGGTCGGCGGTGACGGCGAGGGTGCCGAGATGGCCTATTCGCTTGCGGCGCAGGCTGACACCCAGGTGTTTGCCGGCCTGCTCACCACCGGCTTCTGCCCGGACCACAACCATGAGCGCATGGTCTGCGGCGATGGTGTGAAGCACAACAAACTGCAGCCCGCCGAACTGAATTTCCCGTGGTTGAGTGCTGCTGGCGATCACGGATGCAAGGTGGGCGAGGCCAGCCAGTTCGTGCAGCAGGTGGCGATGGCGCGCGAATTCAAGCGCACCGCGCGCGGTGATGCGTCGCCGGGCCTGGTCGCCGCGGCGCGGGTGATCGGCGCGCAGGCCGGGGTCAGTCTGGCACCGCCGCCGGCCGCGCTGAAAGGCCTGCCGGTGGTGGAAGTACCGGCGACCGGTAGCGGCGATACGCTGGCGGTATTTGTTTCCGGCGATGGTGGCTGGGCCGGCCTGGACAAGGACGTGGCATCGTCGCTCAACGAGCACGGCGTGGCCGTGGTCGGCATCGACTCGCTGCGCTACTTCTGGAGTGAGCGCACGCCGAAGGGCTTCGCCGCTGACCTGCAGAAGATCATCGACCACTACCGTCAGCAGTGGCACCGCGACAAGGTGATGCTGATCGGTTTCTCGCAGGGCGCCGACGTGCTGCCGGCCACGATCAACCAGCTCGACGCCGGTACCCGCGAGGCGCTGGAGCGCATCGTGCTGCTGTCGGTGGGCAGGAAGGCCGACTTCGAATTCCATGTCAGCAACTGGCTGGGCGGTGGCGGCGACGGCCTGCCGATCGCGCCGGAAGTGGCCAGGCTGCCGGCGGAAAGGACCCTGTGTGTATACGGCGACAAGGACGAGGACGCACTGTGCCCGGACCTGCCGGCCAATGACGGCGTGAAGCGGGTGAAGCTGCCGGGCGACCACCATTTCGGCGGTGACTATGATCGGCTGGCCGAGGTGATCCTCAAGGGCGGGGCGTGAAGCGGAGAGCGTGCGAACCAACGGTTCGCACCCACCAGAACGAGCCGCGGTAACGCCGGGCCACGCCCGTCAGCGTGTTGGCGCTGGCGTGTCGACCAAGGTCGACACCTGCCGGGTGGTGCGGGTCGTCAGTTGCGCCGCGGGTCCAGAGAGATCAGGCGCGTGGCGTCCAGCAGTGCCGCCGGCAGGTGCATGCCGCCAGGCGCGGCGAGATAGCGCGGCCGCCACTGCGGATCGAACTTCGACTTGAAGCGGCGTAGGCCACTGAACCCGTAGAAGCGTTCGCCATGCCGCGCCAGCAGGCCGGCCAGGCGGTTCCAGCGGCCAGCCAGACGATGCTGTGCCAGCCCGGAAAGCGGCGCCATGCCCAGCGAGAAACGTGCATAGCCCTGTGCGCGGCCCCACAGGAACAGCTCGATGAAGAGGAAGTCCATCGTGCCCTTCGGTGCTTCGCTGACGTGGCGCATCAGGTCCACCGACAGCTCGGCGCCGGCCGGTGCCTGCCACAGGTTGGCGAAGGCCACGATCTGGCCTTCGGCCTCGACCAGCGCCACCGGGAAGCGCACCAGGTAATCCGGGTCGTAGCTGCCGAGCGAGAAGCCCTTTTCGTCGCCGGCCTTGTCTTCCAGCCATGCGTTGGAGATCGCGTGCAGGCGCGGCAGAAGGCTGGGAATTTCCTCCACGGGCGCCACGCGGAAGGACAGGCCACCCCGCTTGCCCCGGTTCCAGGCCTGGCGCAGGTCGGCGCGCTCGCGCCCTTCCAGGCCGAAATCATGCAGCGGCACCATCGCTTCTTCGCCCAGCTTGACCAGCCCCAGGCCGAGGTCAAGATAGGTCTGCCAGTAGGACTCGCCGACCTGGTAGAAGACAGGGCGCAGGCCAAGGCGGTCGGCTTCCTCGCGGAAGCGCCAGATCAATGCGCGGGCGACGTCCGGCGGGCCGACCGGGTCGCCCATCGCGATCAGCGAACCCCCATAGCGCTGCATCATCACGAAGCCCAGTTTCGCTTCATCGCGCAGCACTGCCTTGTCAGCAGTCAGCACCAGGCAGGCCTGGGTGTCGGTGGCACCGGCCAGGACTGGCGCCAGCGATTGCAGCGTCGCTTCATCGGCGGCGGGCAGCGGGCTGCGTGTGCTGTGCAGCAGCCGCGCCAGGCCGAACATCACCAGCGCGATGGCCACCACCAGCAACGCGCGCAACGCGCGCGGTGCGTTGCCGGAGACCGCGAACTGCCACCACAGCTCGTTCTGGTATTCGACATGGTTGTAGGTGAAGAACAGCAGCCAGGTCACTGCCACCAGCACCAGGCCCAGGTTGCGCAGCCACGGCCAGGACCAGGCTTCATCCAGCAGCGCACCCTGGCGGTAGAACTCGCGACGTGCGGCCCACAGCGCCATCGCCACCAGCACCGCCGAGACGGCGATCAACGGTTGGCCACCGCGCAGCCACAGCGGCAGCGGGGTGACCACGCACACCGCCATCGCCAGCATCCACGCCGCGTGGCTGCGCCGGGCCAGGCCCTGCCCGATCAGCAGCAGCGCAACACCGCTGAGGCTGCCGATCAGGTGCGAGGTTTCCAGGATCGGCAGCGAGGCATTCACCAGGTGCCGGCGTGGCGTGGGCAGGGTGCCATCGATGACCAGCGCGGCGCCGATGCTGAACACCGCCAGCGCGATGATCTGCGGCAACCATGGGCGCAGTGCGTTCCAGCCGGCGCGGGTTGCCCCGGCACTGGCCTGCAGCGGCTGGCGCAGCGCGGGCGCAAGGGCGAGCAACGTGGCCAGCACCAGCGGTAGTACGTAATAGGTCACGCGGTAGATCAACGCGGCCGCCAGCACCGCCGCCGGTGCCACCTGGGGCAACAGCTTCAACAGGCTCCATTCGAACACGCCCAGGCCGGCCGGCACGGTCGAGACCAGGCCGGCCAGTACCGCGACGAGGTACAGGCCGACGAAGCCGGGCAGGCCGGTGGGCGTCGAGTCCGGCAGCAGCACATAGAACGCGGCGCTGGCCAGTACCAGTTCGATCACGCTGAGCACGGTGACGCCGAGCATGGTGCGGCGGTCGGGTAGCCACAACGCATGTCCGAACACGCTGAACTGCCGTCCATCGCGACCGACCAGCAGCACGGTACCCAGATAGGCGAGCAGGGCGACGATGCCGACGATGCGCACGGCATCGGGATTCAGTGGCAATGCCAACGCCGCTGCCGCCGGTTCCATGCAGAGCGCCACGCTGATCAACAGCCACGCACCGAATACGAAACCGAGCGTGCTCATCAGCACCACCTGGCCGATCTGCGCCAGGTCCAGGCCGGCGCTGCGGTAGCCGCGCAGGCGCACTGCGCCGCCGGTCAGCGCGGCAAAGCCCACCGTCTGGCCCAGCGTATGCGCAAGGAAGGCGGTGATGCCGATGCGTGCAGGATGCACGCGGATGCCGCTGCGGCGCAGGCCGATGGCATCGAAGCCGATCAGGCAGGCGTAGCTGGCCAGGCCGAGCATCACGGTGAGCGTGATCTGCAGGCCACTGAGCTGGCGGAACGCCTGGCGGATGGCGCGGTAGCCGTGCTCATCGAATTCACTGGCCAGGCCATGCAGGGCCAGCGACAGGATCAGCAGGGGAACGACAATGGTGAGGATCCGCTTCCATGCCGGGGTGGAGGAAGCGGCGGCGGGGTTGGTGGCTGCGGTCATCGGCGCAAGGGGGCGTCAGGAGGGGCGAGTGCGGTGTCAACGCGGGGCGTGGCGCATCGTGCGCCTGTCGCCGCCATTTGACCAGCGGATGTGTCGGAGCCCGGTAGTGACGTGTCGCGCGGGGGACCCGTGCACCCACCGTTGACCGGATTGGAGGACAATGCTGGCCTGATCACCCGCAGGAGCCACGCCCATGATGGAGCGTTACGACGTCGGACCGCGCATGTCCGAAATGACCGTGTACAACAAGGTCGCCTACCTCTCCGGCCAGATTCCGGAAGACACCAGCCAGGACATCACCGGCCAGACCCGGCAGGTGCTGGCGGAGATCGACAAGCTGCTGGCGCTGGTCGCCAGTGATCGCCAGCACGTGCTGCGTGCGGAAGTGTTCCTGGCCGACATCGCCGACTTCGACGGCATGAACAAGGCGTGGGACGAGTGGGTGGTCGAGGGCGCGACCCCGGCCCGCGCAACCTTCGAAGCCAAGCTCGCCCACGCCGAGTGGAAGGTCGAGATCGTGGTGACGGCAGCGGTGCCGTAACTGCGGGATGGGGTCAGGTCCCTTTCCTGCGGAAAGGCATCTGACCCCTGTTACAGGGGCAGCAGCTCGATGCAGTCCACCGGGCACGGCGGGATGCACAGCTCGCAGCCGGTGCACAGGTCGGCAATGACCGTGTGCATGTACTTGGCGCCGCCGACGATGGCGTCCACCGGGCAGGCCTGGATGCACTTGGTGCAGCCGATGCAGTCGGCTTCGACGATCAACGCGACCTGGGCCGCCTTGTGCTCGCCGCGCGAACGATCGAACGGAATCGCCGGTACACCCAGCACCTGCGCCAACGCCCGTGCACCGGCGTCGCCACCCGGCGGGCAGCGGTCCACACCCGCCTCGCCACGTGCCATTGCCTGCGCGTACGGGCGGCAGCCGTCATAGCCGCATTGCCCGCATTGGGTCTGCGGCAGCAGGCGGTCGAGGCGTTCGGTCAGGGGCGGGATCAGGCTCATGCGTGGCGAAGGCTGCGCGTTGGGTTATTTCAGGGGCTTGCCGCGGAACCAGCGCTCGTGGGCCAGCGCCAGCATCGGCTTGTCTTCGGAACTGTCACCGTAGGCATGGATGCGCACGTAGCGCGACAGATCGAACTGGCGGCGGATGTGCTCGGCCTTGCGCGGACCGCAGTCGCCACCGGCGTAACGGCCGGTCAGGCGGCCGTCCTGGCTTTCCAGCCGGTTGCAGATCAGCTGCAGGCCCAGCTGCTCGCACCACGGCCGCAGGTACAGGTCCAGCGAGCCGGACACGATCACGACGGTGTGCCGCTGTTCCTTGTGCCAGCGGATCTGCTCCAGCATTTCCGGGCGCACCACGTCGGGCAGGAACTCGCGCGAGAAGCCTGCGGCCAGCGTGGCGATGTCATCGCTGTGGCGGTCACTGAAGGTCAGGCGGGTGACGCGTGCACGGATGCGTTCGGCCGAGATCAGCTTCAGCCTGTACGCGGCCAGCCACGGCCCGACTTTCCACCATGCCTGTGCCAGCTGTTCGGCGGTGGCCACGCGGCGCAGGAAGCGGCCATAGGTATCGCAGGTGGTCACGGTGTGGTCGAAGTCGAACAGCGCCAGTTCCATTGCGTTGCTTCCCATCGCGTTGCCTCCCGGGGCCGGAGCTGCCGGCGGGCGTGGCCGCAACCACGCCCGCTGCAGGCATCAGCGGACCGGCATGCCCGGCTGCGCGCCGCTGTCGGCGTCCAGCAGCGCCAGTGCGCCACCGTCGAAGCCGGCCGACAGGATCATGCCTTCGCTCAGGCCGAAGCGCATCTTGCGCGGGGCCAGGTTGGCGATGAACACCACGCTGCGGCCCACCAGCTTCTCCGGTTCGCCGTAGCTGCCACGGATGCCGGAGAAGATCTGGCGCTTGCCCAGCTCGCCGGCGTCCAGTTCGAAGCGCAGCAGCTTGTCCGAACCTTCCACGAACTCGCAGACCAGCACCTTGCCGATGCGCAGGTCGAGCTTGGCGAAATCGTCAATGCCGATGTAGGCCGGGGCGTCGGCGCTCTTTGCTTCGTCCTTGGCCGGGGCCGGAGCCGGGGCGGCCGGCTTGGCGGCGGGGGCAGCGGCAGCCGCCGGCTGCAGGGTGTCCTTGGAGGCGTCGATCATGGCGTCAATCTTCTTCGGGTCAATACGGGTGAACAGCGGGGTGTACTCGGTGATGCGGTGTCCCAGCAGCGGTTGCGCCAGCTCGGTCCAGTCATTCACCGGCGCGGCGAGGAAGGCCTCGGCCTGCGCGGCGGTGGCCGGCAGCACCGGCTTCAGGGCGGTGACCAGCACGCGGAACAGGTTCAGGCCCTGGCTGCACACGGCCTGCAGCTGCGCATCGGCGCCTTCCTGCTTGGCGATGACCCACGGCTTGACGTCGTCGATGTAGCGGTTGGCTTCGTCGGCCAGCGTCATGGTCAGGCGGATCGCCGCGGCCGGGTCGTTGCGCTCGTAGGCTTCACGGATCGGCGCCAGGCCATCGACGAAGCGCTGGTACTGCGCCGCATCGGGGAGCTGCGCGGCCAGCTGGCCGTCGAAGCGCTTGCTGATGAAGCCGGCGCAGCGGCTGGCCAGGTTGACGAACTTGCCGACCAGGTCGGCGTTGACGCGGGCGATGAAGTCACCCAGGTTCAGGTCGAGATCGTCGACGCCACCGCCGGACTTGGCGGCGTAGTAGTAGCGCAGCGCTTCCGGCTCCAGGCCGGCATCGAGGAAGGTACGGGCCATCACGAAGGTGCCGCGAGACTTGCTCATCTTGGCGCCGTCCACGGTCAGGTAGCCGTTGACGTGCAGGCGGGTCGGCGCGCGGTGGCCGGTTCCGTGCAGCACCGCCGGCCAGAACAGCCCGTGGAAGTTGACGATGTCCTTGCCGATGAAGTGGTGCAGTTCGGTGGCGGTGCCGGCACGCAGGTGCGCTTCGAAGTCCTCACCGTTCCTGCCGCACAGGGTCTGGAAGCTGGACAGGTAGCCGATCGGCGCGTCCAGCCAGACATAGAAGTACTTGCCCGGCTGGCCGGGAATCTGGAAACCGAAGTACGGCGCATCGCGCGAGATGTCCCACGCGCGCAGGCCGCCTTCGGCATTGAGCCACTCGCCCAGCTTGGCCTTCACGCCCGGCAGGGCGACATCGCCGGCCAGCCACTCGCGCAGGAACGCATCGAAGTGGCCCACCTCGAAGAAGAAGTGCTCCGAATCGCGCATTTCCGGCGTGGCGCCGGAGATGACCGAACGCGGCTCCTTCAGGTCGGTCGGTGCATAGGTCGCGCCGCAGACTTCGCAGTTGTCGCCGTACTGGTCGGCACTGCCACAGTTCGGGCAGATGCCCTTGACGTAGCGGTCGGGCAGGAACATGCCCTTGGCCGGGTCGTAGAACTGCGCGACCGAACGGCGGCTGATGTGGCCGGCCGCTTCCAGCTTCAGGTAGAACTGCTCGGTCAACGCCTTGTTGGCCGCCGAATTGGTCGAGTCGTAGTGGTCGAAGGCCACGCCGAAGGCGGCGAAGTCACGTTCGTGGCTGGCCTGGATGTTGGCGATGAAGGTTTCCGGGGTGACCCCGGCCTTTTCCGCGGCCAGCATGATCGGCGTGCCGTGGGTGTCATCGGCGCAGACGAACCAGGTCCTGCCGCCGCTCATTCGCCGCGCACGTACCCAGATGTCAGCCTGGATGTAGCCGACCAGATGGCCCAGGTGCAGCGGGCCGTTGGCGTAGGGCAGGGCGGTGGTGACGAGCGCGGTACGGGTCATGGTCGCGGGGTGAAGCCGAGGGGAACCGCAGAGTATCGCATGCCCGCAACGACGTGACCCGGCCGGGGCCGGGTCACGTGGTTGAAGCAGGTGCGGAGCGCTTATTCGCGCTGCCAGGTCTGCGCACGGCAGATGAAGGCGATGCAGCCGGACACGTCCAGCCGGGTGCCGCCGGGCTGCAGTTCCATCTTCGACTTGTAGGTCTTGCCGTTGGCCGGGTCGAGGATGGTGCCGCCGGACCACTTGTTGGCGCCGTCGGCCTTCAGGTTCCAGAGGATGGTCATGCCCTTCACCGGCTTGTTCCTGTTGGCGCCTTCACAGCCGTCACAGACCGGGTTCGGGCCCTTGTCCGAGTGCAGGATGTCGACCACCTTGCCGGTCAGCGTGCCGTTGGGGGCCTGGGTGATCTCGACGATCGACTTCACCTTCCCGGTCTTGTCGTCGATGGTCTTCCAGCGGCCGGCGGCGCCGTCGGCGGCCTGCGCCGAAAGTGCGGCCAGGCACAGCGGCAATGCCAGCAGCAGGGTCTTGAAGGTCTTGCGCATGGTCCCCTCCCAGGGTTCATTCCGGCACGGTGCCGGCATGGGTCGACTGTATACCCATTCGGCGGAGTATGGGGAAGGGGGGCGTTGCAGGGTTGCGCCCTGCACCCGCAGAGGCAACGGCAACAACAACGGCGGGATTCCGTGGGATGGCGGGGCGGGTCCGTTTGCGGGGGGCGCTGCAAGTCCCCCTCCGGGGCCCGGCCCAGCCGCTGGCGGCTGTGCGTTCGGGCGCTTGCGAAGCAGTGCTTCGCAAGCAAAGCGCCCTCACCCATGTAAGCTCGGTCGCCGCTTGCTCGTGTGCGCAATCCTGCG
>NZ_LEKR01000060.1:0-18807 GCF_001580555.1 Stenotrophomonas sp. DDT-1 | reverse complement strand
CCCACCGCCATGCGTGCCGAAGCAGCGGCATCGAGCAGGGCCAGCGGGGTGCGCTCGCCGATCGACATCGCCTCACCGGCTACGCCGTCGAAGTCGGCCAGGGTGATCGCCACGTCGGCCACCGGCAGCTGCCACGGGCCGACCATCTGTTCGCGCGCGGTCAGGCCGCCGACGCTGCGGTCACCAATGGTGACCAGGAAGTTCTTCGAAGCGACGGTCGGGTGCGCGAGCACGCGCAGGCCGGCTTCCTGCAGGTCCAGGCCACCGGTCTTCAGCGCCGGCCAGCGCGGTGCCGGCGGGTGCGCGGTATCGCGGTGCATCTTCGGCGGCTTGCCGAACAGCACGTCCATCGGCAGGTCGATCGGTGCATCAGCCGGGGTGTGGCCCGGCACGGCGCCGTAAGCCACCACCAGATGCTCTTCAGCGGTGGCCACGCCGACGGCCGCGAAGGGGCAGCGTTCGCGGGCGCACAGCGCGGCGAACTCGGCCAGGCGCTCCTGGGCCACGCCCAGCACGTAGCGTTCCTGCGACTCGTTGCACCACAGCTGCATCGGTGACAGCGACGGATCATCGGTGGGCACCTTGCCCAGGTCGATGACACCACCGACGTTCGAGTCGTGCAGCAGTTCGGGGATGGCGTTGGACAGGCCACCGGCGCCGACGTCGTGGAAGAACTTGATCGGGTTGTTGGCGCCCATCGCCACGCAGCGGTCGATGACCTCCTGGCAGCGGCGCTCCATTTCCGGGTTGTCGCGCTGCACGCTGGCGAAGTCCAGGTCCTCGGCGCTTTCACCGGAGGCCACCGAACTGGCCGCACCGCCGCCCAGGCCGATCAGCATCGCCGGGCCACCCAGCACGATCACCGCATCACCGGCCTGCAGCGGGATCTTGTCGACCTGCACGCGATCGATCGCGCCGAGGCCACCGGCCAGCATGATCGGCTTGTCGTAGGCGCGCACCAGGTCGGCGCCTTCCGGCAGCTCGAAGCTGCGGAAGTAGCCGAGCAGGTTCGGGCGGCCGAACTCGTTGTTGAACGCGGCGCCGCCGAGCGGGCCGTCGGTCATGATTTCCAGCGCCGGTGCCATGCGCGGGTTCAGCGCGCGCGGCGCCTCCCACGGCTGCGGCAATTCCGGAATGCGCAGGTGCGAGACCGAGAAGCCGGTCAGGCCCGCCTTCGGCTTGCCGCCACGGCCGGTCGCGCCTTCGTCGCGGATCTCGCCACCCGCGCCGGTCGAAGCGCCCGGGAACGGTGCGATCGCGGTCGGGTGGTTGTGGGTTTCCACCTTGATCTGGAAGGCACTGGGCACCTGCGCTTCGCGGCGGTACTCGCCACTGGCCGGATCGGGACGGTAGCGCGACGCCGGATGGCCTTCGATCACTGCAGCGTTGTCGCTGTACGCGCTGAGCGTGTGCTGCGGGGTCTGCTGGTGGGTGTTCTTGATCATCCGGAACAGCGAGCGGTCCTGTTCCTGGCCATCGATGGTCCAGCTGGCGTTGAAGATCTTGTGGCGGCAGTGCTCGGAATTGGCCTGCGCGAACATCATCAGTTCCACGTCCGACGGCGAGCGGCCCAGCGCGGTGAAGCGTTCACGCAGGTAGTCGATCTCGTCCTGGGCCATGGCCAGGCCGAGGCGCTGGTTGGCGGCCTCCAGTTGGTCCACCGGCACGCGTTCCAGCTCGCCACGGGCCGGCGCCGAGAACAGCGCCTGGCCCTGCTCCACGGTCTCCAGCACCGACTGCGTCATCGGGTCGTGCAGCGCCTTGACCAGCGCCTGCTGCACGGCGGCATCAGCCGGCCAGCCCTGCACATCGATACGCAGGCCACGCTCGACCCGGCTGACCGGCTGGCCGGCACCGCGGACCAGTTCGGTGGCCTTGCTCGACCAGGGCGACAGCGTGCCCAGGCGCGGCACCACGATGCGGCTGACCGCGCCTTCGGCCACGGCTTCGGCCTGCGGCGCCGCTTCGAGGATGCGGCACAGCGTGGTCAGGTCGGGGGCGGCGCTGCCTTCGGGCTGCACGAAGTAGACGTGCCAGGCACCGCTGATGCGCAGGGAGGGAGCGATGGACTGCAGGCGGGATTCAAGACGTTCGCGGCGGAACGGCGACAGGGCGGGCGCGCCCTCGAGGACCATCATGTCCGGGGAACCGTAGTTGGGAAACGGGCCCGACATTGTACCGGAAGCAGGGGGATGGCTTTGGCCGGGCGGCGCCCGGCACCCGCCGAGGCCAGGGCCGAAGCAACGGCAACGGCCCAAGCAAAAGCGGGGTTCCCGTGGGATGGCGGGGGGGTGGGGGCCAGCAGGACACGCCGTAAACCCCGCTCCGCGGTCCGGCCCAGCCGCTGGCGGCTGGGCGTTCGGGCGCTTGCGAAGCAGTGCTTCGCAAACAAAGCGCCCTCACCCATGGGGGCTCGATGGCGCCATCCATGGCGCCAACGGTCCTGCTGGCCCCCACCACCCCGCCCCCGACAGATTTCCGCGATCTGCGGTAGATCCACGCCATGCGTGGATGCTCCCCGGTAGTGCCGGCCGCTGGCCGACAACCAGGAAAATCTCAGAAGTCAGGTATTGGAGAGCGAAGCGACCGGCTTCTGCCTTTGATTTCTTGTTCTGTCTTCCGTGGCTGGCCGCGCAGGAATCTGTCCGTGGCCGGGCGGGTGGGCTGCGCAGGGGCGTAAGCGCCATGGATGGCGCGCCCGAGCCTACAGGGACGTATTCACGGCGTCCCCTGCGCAGCCCACCCGCCCGGCCAATCCCCGGAAATCCGCTGTTCGCAGCAAGTCCCAGCCACGAGGGGCCCCGCCGCTGGCCGCCGACCGCGCGCCAGCGCCGCTTTCCGCCCAAATCCTCGAACCATGCGCTTGCTCACGGATTGACCACGCAATTGATGACAACGTTGTCCCCACCTGGTGCCGGACTCTCTCCCCGGCCTCCCAGGTGCCTCCGTCCGGCCCCTCCGTCGCCTTCCCGGGCGATGCCCGGACCTGCGTCACGCGCGGCGCCATCGGGGCCCGCGCGCCCTTTGATCGGAGACTCACCCATGTACGACCCGATTGTGCGCAGTGCCGAACGTTCGACCCGAAGCTGTCGTCCCCGCCACCTGGCCTGGCTGCTTGCCCTGGCCGCCGGCAGCGCCGCCCTGCCCGGCCTGGCCCAGGCCGCCAGCTGTGCCGGCGTGGCCCAGTGGGACCAGGCCAAGATCTACCGGGCCGGAGATACCCTGCAGAAAGGAGGCGTCCTCTATCGGGCGAACCAGGACATCTGGAACGCGCCGCCGGACCATCCGGCCGGTGCGCCCTACTACACCAACCTCGGTGCCTGCGATGGCAGCGGCACCAACCAGCCGCCGGTGGTCAGCCTGACCTCGCCGGCCAACGGCGCCACCTTCAGCGCCGGCAGCACGGTCAACGTGACCGCCACCGCCAGCGATCCGGACGGCAGTGTCGCCAAGGTCGAATTCTTCCGCGACGGCAGCACGCTCGGCGTGGCCACCAGTGCGCCGTATGCAGCCAGCTGGACCAACGCCAGCGCCGGCAGCCATACCCTGCGCGCGGTGGCCACTGACAACAACAATGCCACCGCCAGCACGGCGACGATCACCATCACCGTCAACGCCGCCAGCGGCGACACCACCGCACCGAGCGTACCCGGCGGGTTGGCGGCCGGTACGCGCACCGCCAACAGCATCGCGCTCAGCTGGAGCCCGTCCACCGACAACACCGGCGGCAGTGGCCTGGCCGGCTATGACGTGTACCGCAACGGCAGCCTGGTCGGTTCGCCGTCCAGTGCCAGCTACGTCGATGGCGGGCTGACCGCATCGACCACCTACCGTTACCGCGTGCGGGCGCGCGACAATGCCGGCAACGCGTCGGCGCAGGGCACCGAGATCAGCGCCACCACGCTGGCCGGTGACGGCGGCACCACCGGCAAGCGGGTCATCGGTTACTTCACCCAGTGGGGCATCTACGGCCGCAACTACCGGGTCAAGAACATCGACAGCAGCGGCTCGGCCGCGCGCCTGACCCACATCAATTACGCGTTCGGCAACGTGCGCAACAACCGCTGCGAAGTCGGCATCACCCAGCCGTCGGACCCGAACAGCGGTGCCGGTGGCGATGCCTTCGCCGACTACACCAAGGCCTTCAGTGCCGCCGAGAGTGTCAGCGGCAGCGCCGATACCTGGGACCAGCCGCTGCGCGGCAACTGGAACCAGCTCAAGCAGCTCAAGGCCAAGTACCCGAACCTGAAGGTACTGATCTCGCTGGGTGGCTGGACCTGGTCGCGCGGCTTCTCCAGCGCGGCGCGCCCGGAAAACCGCCAGGCCTTCGTTGCCTCGTGCATCGACGCCTACATCAAGGGCAACCTGCCGGTGACCGACGGTGCGGGCGGCGCCGGTGCGGCGCTGGGCGTGTTCGACGGCATCGACATCGACTGGGAGTACCCGGTGGCCTGCGGCATCGAATGCGGCAAGCCGGAAGACAACGCCAACTTCACCGCGCTGATGGCCGAGTTCCGCCGCCAGCTCGATGCGGTGCGTCCGGGCCTGTTGCTGACGGTGGCGGTGGGTGCCGGCATCGACAAGATCCGCGTCACCGATCCGGCGGCGTACCACCCGTACCTGGACTACATCAACGTGATGACCTACGACTTCCACGGCGCGTGGGATGCGAGGACCAATCACCAGTCGGCACTGTTCGATTCGCCGAATGATCCGTCCACCGGCGACCAGAAGCTGTACAACAGCAACGACGCCATCGAGGCCTTCATCAGCCGTGGCGTGCCCGCCGCCAAGCTCAACCTGGGCATCGGCTACTACGGGCGTGGCTGGACCGGCGTGGCCAATGCCAACAACGGCCTGTACCAGACCGCCACCGGTGCCGCCCCGGGCACGTATGAAGCCGGCATCGAGGACTGGAAGGTGCTGAAGAACCTGGCGTGGCCGGGCTACACCGACAACACCGCCGGTGCCACCTGGATCTACAACGGCAGCACGCTGTGGAGCTTCGACACCCCGGCCAACATCACCCGCAAGATGGGTTACGTGAAGACCCAGGGCCTGGGCGGCGCGTTCGTCTGGGAGTTCAGCGGTGACGATGCGCAGGGCACGCTGACCAAGGCGGTCAGTGATGGCCTGAAATAAGGGAAAAGCCGGGGGCGCATTTTGCGCCCCCGGCCTCTGATCTGTAGCGCCGAGCCCATGCTCGGCTGATGGTTGCGCAGCCGAGCATGGGCTCGGCTCTACAGGAAAAGGTCAACGGCGATCAGCGCTTGGCCGACAGCTTTTCCAGCGCCGCGCGCAGCTGCGCCGGCGGCAGGTAACCGCCCAGCTGGGTACCGTCCGGCGCGAAAATCGCCGGCGTGCCGTTCACGCCCAGCTGCTGGCCCAGCGCGTACTGCATCGCCACCGGATTGGTGCAGTTCCTGGCGGGAACGTTGCCGCCGCGCTTGGCGTTGGTCAGCGCCTGGCGACGATCCGCTGCACACCAGACCGAAATCATGTCGGTGTAGTCCTTGCTGCCCAGGCCCATGCGCGGGAACGCCAGGTACTCGACGGTGATGCCGTTGCGGTTGAGCTCGGCGATGTCCTGGTGCAGCTTGCGGCAGTAACCGCACTCGATGTCGGTGAACACGCTGATGGTGTACTTGGCGTTCGGCGCGGCGAACACGATGCGATCGCCGTGGTTGGCCTTGGCCAGCAGGCCGCGGCGATAGCCGAGCAGGCCTTCGCTGTTGGCCGGGCCCTTGGCGCGGGTGTCGTAGGGCTGAGACTGGAACAGATAGCGGCCGTCATCGGACACATACAGAAGCTGGCCTGAAACGACGACCTCGCGGAAGCCGGGGAACGGCGCGGCGCCAATGTAGTCCACCTGGAAACCGGGGTTCAACGCGGCCAGTGCGGCGCGTACCGCCTGGTCGGCGGGCGCATTCGCAGCCGGACTGGCCTTGGCCGCAGCGGCGGCGGGTGCCTTGGCGGCCGGTGGAGCCGGCTGGGCGCAGGCGGTCAGGCTGAGCGCACCGAACACGGCGGCGATGGCAAATCGGAGCATGGAGCGGTCCGCGACAGAAGAAGACCCCGGATTCTGACACAGCCACCGCGACCGGGCGGCGACGGCCGGCAGCGCCCCGGGCAGCGATTCAGCCCGGCGCTCAGCCACGCGGATGGTGGCGGGCGTGCAGCTTCTGCAGGTGCTCGCGCGCGACCAGGGTATAGATCTGGGTGGTCGACAAGGAACTGTGGCCAAGCAGCATCTGCAGCGCGCGCAGATCGGCACCGCGGTTGAGCAGATGGGTGGCGAAGCTGTGCCGCAGGCCATGCGGGCTGATCCGCGCCGGATCGATGCCGGCCACCTGGGCGTGGCGCTTGACCAGATGCCAGAACGCCTGCCGGGTCAGCGCATGCAGCGTCGGTTCGACGAACAACGGGGTCTGCCCATCCGCCAGGGCATGCACCTTGCCCTTGCCGACCAGCTGCGGGCGCGACTGCTGCAGGTAACGCTCCAGCCAGTGCTGGGATTCCTCGCCCAGCGGCACCAGCCGTTCCTTGCTGCCCTTGCCGGTGACCCGCAGCACGCCCTGGCGCAGGTTGATCGCCGTGGCCGGCAGCAACACCAGCTCGCTCACGCGCAGGCCGGCGGCATACATCAGTTCCAGCATGGCGCGATCGCGCAGGCCCAGTGGGCTGTCGATGTCCGGGGCCGCCAGCAGCGCATCGATCTGGCTCTCGGCCAGCGCCTTGGGCAACAACCGTGGCAGCTTCGGTGGATCCAGCAGCGCACTCGGGTCCTCGCTGCGTTCGCCACGGCGGACCGCATCGGCGAAGAACGCCCGCAACGCCGACAGCAGGCGCGCATTGCTGCGCGGCGACCAGCCATGCCGGGTGCGCCAGGCCAGATACTCGAACAGTCCGGGACGCTCGATGCCGGCCAGGCCACCGTCGCGTCCATCCATCCAGCGCGCCAACCCTTCGAGGTCACGCCGGTAGCTGTCGAGCGTGGCGCGGGCCAGGCCGTTCTCGGCCCAGATCGCATCGAGGAAGCGCTGGATGCGCACGCTGTCGTCGGCGCGAAGCTCGGGCAGTTGCTGGACCAGCTGGCGGCGTTCGGCGGGGGTGGAGACAAGGGCCATGCGTGCAGGATACGAGGGCCACTGCGGGCACGGCCAGCTTTGCGTATGCTCGGCGCATGTCCCGCCCTGCCACCGACACGGCCCCTGCGGCCGCTACCGAAATGCTCCATCCGCGCGCATTGCTGCTGTGGCGCGTGCTGGCGATGGCCTACGACGCACTGCCGGTGCTGGCGCTCTGGATGCTGGCCGGCACGCTGTTCACCCTCGCCTACACCTTCAGCGGCCACGCACAGCGCGAGAACATCGCGCCGTTCAGCGCCTGGCAGTGGCTGCTGTGGGCGGTGTGCTGGGCGGTCACGGGGTGGTATGCCACGGCCAGCTGGCGCCGCGGCGGACAGACCCTGGGCATGCGCCCGTGGCGGCTGAAAGTGCAATCAATCGATGGCACGCCGTTGCGGCGCGGGCAGTTGTGGCTGCGCTTTGCGGTAGGCACGCTGTCCCTGCTGCTGGGCGGACTGGGATTCTGGTGGGCGTGGGTCGACCGCCAACGCCTGACCTGGCACGACCGCGCCAGCGCCACCTGCATGGTGCGGATGCCGAAACGGTAAGGCGCTGTCTGTAGAGCCGAGCCCGTGCTCGGCTGCTTTCCGCACTGTACGTGACAGCCGAGCACAGGCTCGGCTCTACAACAATCAGAATCAGCCCGACTTGCGCCGGAACAGCAGTCCGGACACCGCCAGCATCACGATCGGCGGCAACGCGTAGGCAATGCGGTAGTCGAACTTCAGCGCGCCGGCCATGCGGCCGAAGAACAGCTGCAGCAGCCAGAAGCCCAATGCGAACAGGATGCCCAGGAACAAGCGCTTGCCCATGCCGCCGCTGCGCAGCGATCCGAACGCGAACGGCACCGCCGCCAGGCACAGGGCCAGCACGTTCACCGGATAGAACCAGCGGCTCCAGTACACATCCTCGAAATCGCGCGCGTCCAGCCCGTTGCGTTCGCGGTAGGCAATGCTGGTGCTCAGCTCGGACACGCTGAGGTTGCGCGGCTTGGCGATACCGGTCGCCAGCGCGGCCGGGTCCAACTTCGAGTTCCAGGGTTCTCGTGCCACTTCCTGACGGGTTGCCGAGCGCTCGCCAAAGGTGTCGCGGCGCACGCCGGTCAACACCCAGCCGTCCTTGTCGTGCTCGGCGGTGGCGGCGTGGGTCAACGAGGCGATCTTGCCATCTTCGGCGACCCGGTACAGGCGCACATCACGCAGGATCAGCCGCGTGCCCTTGTCGCCCACCAGCTGCTCCTCGCCGCTCTGCGCATTGAGGAAGGTGTCGCCTTCGCGCGCCCACAGCCCCGAGTAACGGGTAGTGGCAATATCCCGCCCCCATTTGGCGCTGGATTTCAGCGCATCGGCACGGTCCTGGCCCCACGGGCCCAGCGTCTCGGCGCTGAGCACCATCACCGCGGTCAGCAGCGACAGCGCAATCGCCACCGACACGCTCAGGCGCTTGCGCGACAGGCCCAGTGCACGCAGCGCGGTCAGCTCCGAGGTCGCGGCCAGCTGGCCCAGGCCCATCAGTGCGCCGATCACTGCGGCCGTCGGGAACATGGTGTAGGCGCGGCGCGGCACCGTGTACAGCACCCACGCGGCGGCATGCCCCAGGGTGTAGCCGTTCTTGCCGATGTCCTTGAACTCGCCGGAGAAGGCCATCACCACGTCCAGGCCCACCAGCACCGCCCAGGTCAGCAGCACGGTGGTGAACACCGACCGGCCCAGGTACAGGTCGAAACGCATCGGGCGCAGCCTCATGCGCGGGCTCCCTTCGGACGGCCCAGGCGGCCATCACGTACATACATCCAGATCGACAGCGCCAGCAGCGGCAGGGTCAACCACCACAGGCCGAGCGCGGGCGGAATCTTGCCGTTGGCAATCCAGCCGCTGCCGATGAACATCAGGTTGGTGCCCACCATGTAGGCCAGCAGGGCCAGCATCATGCGGCCGTAGCGCTGCTGGCGCGGCGAGCTGCGGCCCAACGGCACGGTCAGCAGGGCGAACGCCAGCGCGATCAGCGGCGGTGCCAGCCGGCGATGCAGCTGCGCCTGCGCCTGCGGCCGTGCATCACCGATCAGCTGCAGGGTCGGCATCAGTTCCGGGTCGTCCTCGGTGCGGGTCTGTGCGCCATCGGGCAGGGCCACGTCGTTGCGGGCGAAGGTCGCCAGCCGGTAATCCAGCCCAGCGGCCACCGGGCCTTCAACCTGGTGACCATCATCCAGCTCCAGGAAACGCTGGCGGGTGCCCTCGAAGTACATGCGGCCACTGTTGGCCGACACCACTTCCAGGCGATCGTCCTTCTGCCGCTGCAGGAACACCTTGCCCAGCTCGGTGCCGTCAGGCGAGATCGAGGACAGGTAGACCACGCCGCCATTGGGCAGCGGCGTGAACCGGCCCGGCTCCAGGCCGGCCATCAGCACGCTGCGGTTGGCCTCGATGATCATCTGCTCGGCCACCCGGCCTGCCCACGGGCCCAGCCACAGCGAGCAGGCGCCGACCAGCAGCACCACCGGCACCACCAGCATCAGCAGCGGTCGCAGCAGTCGCTTGGGGCCAACACCAATGGCGGTGATGACCGCCATTTCCGAGTCGCGGTACAGCCGCGCCACGGCCAGCAGCAAGCCCAGCATCAGGGCCAGCGGCAGGATCAGCGGCAGGTAGGCGATGAACTGCAGGCCCAGCTGGGAGAACAGCAGCTTGGCCGGCAGGCGTCCGTCGGCGATGTTGCCGAGGATGTCCACCAGCACGCCGCCCACGCTGACCACCAGCAGGACGATCAGGGTAGCCAGGAAACTCTGGACGAAATCGCCCAGCAGGTATCGGTCGAGCTTCAGCATGGGGCGGTGGTTTAAACTCTGGGGTTCGTTCGCGGTGCCGCCCAGTCTACTGTCTGGGCGTAAACGGCCTGCGATTGTACGGACTCGCCAATGGAATCTGCTCAATGGCCCTCGAATTCACCCTGAACCACGTTGCTCCGGCCGCCGCCACCGTTGATTGCCTGGTGGTCGGCGCGTATGCCGACCATACCCTGACCCCGGCCGCGCAGGCCCTGGATGCCGCAAGCGGTGGCCGCCTGGCGGCCCTGGCCGAGCGTGGCGACCTGTCCGGCAAGACCGGCGCAACCACCCTGCTGCACGACCTGCCGGGCGTGACCGCCCCGCGCGTGCTGGTGGTCGGCCTCGGTGAAGCCGCCCGTTTCGGCGTGCCGCAGTATCTGAAGGCCGTGGGCGACGCCGTGCGCGCGCTGAAGGCCGGTGCTGCCCGCAGCGCACTGTTCACCCTGTCCGAAGTGGCGGTGAAGGACCGCGACGCGGCCTGGGCGATCCGTCAGGCGGTGATCGCCGCCGATCACGCCGCCTACCGCTACACCGCCACCCTGGGCAAGAAGAAGGCCGACGACGCCGGTCTGACCCAGCTGGCCATCGCCGGTGACGACGCGCAGGCGCTGGCCCAGGGCCAGGCCATCGCCGCCGGTGTCGAGTTCGCCCGCGAGCTGGGCAACCTGCCGCCCAACTACTGCACCCCGGCCTATCTGGCCGACGTGGGCGTGAAGTTCGCCGGCGAGCACGACGGTGCCGAAGCCGAGATCCTCGACGAGCACCAGATGGAAGCGCTGGGCATGGGCTCGCTGCTGGCCGTGGCCCGTGGCTCGGCCAACCGCCCGCGCCTGGTCGTGCTGAAGTGGAACAATGGCGGTGACGCCAAGCCGTACGTGCTGGTCGGCAAGGGCATCACCTTCGATACCGGTGGCGTCAACCTGAAGACCCAGGGCGGCATCGAGGAAATGAAGTACGACATGTGCGGTGGCGCCAACGTCATCGGCACCTTCGTCGCTGCGGTCAAGGCCAAGCTGCCGCTGAACCTCGTCGTGGTGGTCCCGGCGGTGGAAAACGCCATTGATGGCAACGCCTATCGTCCGTCGGACGTGATCACCTCGATGTCGGGCAAGACCATCGAAGTCGGCAACACCGACGCCGAAGGCCGCCTGATCCTGTGCGACGCGCTGACCTACGCACAGCGCTTCGAGCCGGCCGCGCTGGTCGACGTGGCCACCCTGACCGGTGCCTGCATGGTCGCCCTCGGCCACCAGACCGCCGGCCTGATGAGCAAGCACGACGACCTGGCCAATGAACTGCTGGCCGCCGGCGAGCATGTGTTCGACCGCGCCTGGCGCCTGCCGCTGTGGGACGAGTACCAGCCGATGCTGGATTCGACCTTCGCCGACGTCTACAACATCGGTGGCCGCTGGGCCGGTGCGATCACCGCCGGCTGCTTCCTGTCGCGCTTCGCCGAAGGCCAGCGCTGGGCCCACCTGGACATCGCCGGCGTGGCCAGCGATGAAGGCAAGCGTGGCATGGCCACCGGCCGCCCGGTCGGCCTGCTGAGCCAGTGGCTGCTGGACCAGGCCGCCCGCGCCTGATGCCGTACCCGACCCTGGCCGGCAGATGCCGGCCGGGGCCTCGCCCGGCACTGCCGGGCCCCTGCCTGACCCGGACCCTGCCATGCCCCGCGCCGACTTCTACCTGATCGCCAAGCCCCGCTTCCTGACCGAGCCGCTGCGCCTGGTCTGTGAGCTGGCGCGCAAGGCCAACGACGCCGGGTTGTTCACCCTGGTGCTGGCCCGTGACCAGGCCCAGGCCGAAGAGCTGGACGAGCTGCTGTGGGCGTTCGACAACGACGCCTACATCCCTCACCAGATCGCCGGCGAAGACATGGACGAGGAAGAGGCCCTGGTACTGATCGCGGTACCCGGCACCGAGGCACCGGCGCGTCCGCTGGTGATCAACCTGCGCGACGAGCCCTGGCTGGGCCAGTGCGAGCGCGTGCTGGAAGTGGTGCCGGCCGATCCGGAAGCGCGCGAACCGCTGCGCGAGCGCTGGCGCCAGTACAAGGCCGCCGGTTACGACCTGAACAAGCATGACATGTGAGCGCGCCCCGGCCCCCTTGATGGGCCGCCGCCGCGCCCTGATCCTTCAATGATTACCTCCTGGTTCCCCCGCATGACCCAACTCGCCTCCAGCTACGACCCGACGTCCTTCGAGACCGACCTCTACGAGGCCTGGGAGAAGGCCGGCCACTTCAAGCCGTCCGGCACGGGCGAGCCGTACACCATCCTGCTGCCGCCGCCGAACGTGACCGGCACCCTGCACATGGGCCACGCCTTCCAGCAGACCCTGATGGACGCGCTGGTGCGCTACCACCGCATGCGCGGCTACGACACGCTGTGGCAGGTCGGTACCGACCACGCCGGCATCGCCACCGAAATGGTGGTCAGCCGCAACCTGGCGCTGGAAGGCAAGGGCGAGACCCGCGATTCGCTGGGCCGCGAAGGCTTCATCGGCAAGGTCTGGGAGTGGAAGCAGCAGTCCGGCGACACCATCGAGCGCCAGATGCGCCGCCTTGGCACCTCCGCCGACTGGTCGCGCAGCACCTTCACCATGGACCCGCAGCCGTCGGCGGCGGTCAATGAAGCCTTCGTGCGCTGGTACGAGCAGGGCCTGATCTACCGCGGCCAGCGCCTGGTGAACTGGGACCCGGTGCTGAAGACCGCCATTTCCGACCTGGAAGTGGAGAGCGCCGAGGAAGACGGCTTCCTGTGGTCGATCGCCTACACGCTGGACGAAGGCCTGAGCTACGAGCACGTCGAGCGCGATGCCGACGGCGTGGAAACCCTGCGCGAAACCCGCGACTACCTGGTCGTCGCCACCACCCGCCCGGAAACCCTGCTGGGCGATACCGCGGTGATGGTGCACCCGGAAGACGAGCGTTACGCGCACCTGATCGGCAAGAGCGTGGTGCTGCCGCTGACCGGCCGCCGCGTGCCGGTGATCGCCGACGACTACGTGGACCGCGCGTTCGGCACCGGCGTGGTCAAGGTCACCCCGGCGCATGATTTCAATGACTATGAAGTGGGCGTGCGCCACAGCCTGCCGATGATCAACCTGTTCACCCCGGTGGCGGCGCTGAACGAGAATGCACCGGAACGCTTCCAGGGCCTGGACCGCTATGAAGCGCGCAAGGCCGTGCTGGCCGAACTGGAAGACCTGGGCATCCTGGTCGAGACCAAGGCGCACAAGCTGCAGGTGCCGCGCGGCGACCGTACCGGCCAGGTGATCGAGCCGTACCTGACCGACCAGTGGTTCGTGAAGATGGACGAGCTGGCCAGGCGTGGCCTGGAACTGGTCGAGGACGGAAGCATTTCCTTCGTGCCGCCGAACTGGATCAACACCTACCGCCACTGGATGAACAACATCCAGGACTGGTGCATCAGCCGCCAGCTGTGGTGGGGCCACCGCATCCCGGCGTGGTTCGATGCCGCCACCGGCAACTGCTACGTCGGTCGCAGCGAAGCGGAAGTGCGCGCCAAGCACAACCTGGGCAGCGACGTGGTGCTGAACCAGGAAAGCGACGTGCTGGAGACCTGGTTCTCCTCGCAGCTGTGGCCGTTCTCCACCCTGGGCTGGCCGAACGAGCAGGCCATGGCCGAGCGTGGCTTCGACCGCTACCTGCCGTCGTCGGTGCTGATCACCGGCTTCGACATCATCTTCTTCTGGGTGGCGCGCATGATCATGGCCACCGACAACCTGGTCGGGAAGATCCCGTTCAAGGATGTCTACTTCACCGGCCTGATCCGCGACGGCCAGGGCCAGAAGATGTCCAAGAGCAAGGGCAACGTGCTCGACCCGCTGGACATCATCGACGGCATCACCATCGACGATCTGGTTGCCAAGCGCACCGGCGGCCTGATGCAGCCGAAGATGGTCGAGAAGATCGAGAAGGCCACCCGCAAGGAATTCCCGGACGGCATTGCTGCCCACGGTGCCGATGCGCTGCGCTTCACCATCGCCGCGCTGGCCACCCACGGTCGCGACATCAAGTTCGACATGAACCGCGCCGAGGGCTACAAGAACTTCTGCAACAAGCTGTGGAACGCCAGCCGCTTCGCCCTGATGAACACCGAAGGCGCTGCGTTCACCGGCGCGCCCAAGCCGCGCACCGATGCCGAGCGCTGGATCCTCGCCCGCCTGGCCGCCACCACCGCCGAGGCACAGGGGCATTTCGCCGCCTACCGCTTCGACCTGCTGGCGCAGTGCCTGTACGAGTTTGCGTGGAACGCGTTCTGCGACTGGTTCCTGGAACTGAGCAAGCCGGCCCTGAACGGTGCCGACGCCGCCGATGCCGAAAGCACCCGCCACACCCTGCTGTACGTGCTGGAAGCACTGCTGCGCCTGCTGCACCCGCTGACGCCGTTCATCACCGAACAGCTGTGGCAGCAGCTGGCCCCGCGCCTGGGCCTGGCCGAAACCACGCTGTCGCTGCGCCCCTACCCGACCGCCGCCGAGTTCGAAGGCGATTTCGCCCAGGCCGAGGCCGACGTGGAATGGCTGAAGGCGGTGATCAGCGCGGTGCGCCGCGTGCGCAGTGAGCTGAACGTCGCGCCGTCCAAGCTGGTGCCGCTGCGCCTGCAGGCCGGCCTGGAACAGGACCGCGTGCGTATCGAACGCTTCAGCGCTTCGCTGTCGTTCCTGCTGAAGCTGGACAGCATCCAGTGGCTGGCCGAAGGCGAAAGCGCACCGCCTGCCGCCGCCGCGATCGTGGGCGAACTGAAGCTGCTGGTGCCGCTGGAAGGCCTGGTCGATCTCGATGCCGAGCGCGTGCGCCTGGACAAGGAAATCGCCCGCGTCGAAGCCGAAAAGGAAAAGAGCGAGACCAAGCTGGCCAAGTTCACCGACAAGGTGCCACCGGCCGTGGTCGAGCAGGAACGCGTGCGCCTGGCCGACTGGAACACCCAGCTGGCCGGCCTGCGCGAACAGCGCGCGAAGCTGTAACGCTGCGCTCTGGTGCGTGCCAACCAAGGTTGGCACCTACCACGGCGGGAGAGGTTGGCACCCACCCAAGCGGAATGGGAAACGCCGGGCGATGCCCGGCGTTTGCATTTCCCCCGCATGGCATCATCGCCGGATGCCTCTTTCGATCTTCCTGCTGGTTCTCGCCGCTGCGGCACTGCATGCCAGCTGGAATGCGATCGTCAAGCGCGGGCCGGACAAGTTCCTCGGCACCGTGCTGGTCACCGGCAGCGCCGCGCTGCTGTCGGCCGCCGCCGTGCCCTTCCTGCCTTTTCCCGCCGCGCACAGCTGGCCCTGGCTGGGCGCATCGGTGCTGTTGCAGGTGACCTATTACGGGCTGGTCGCACGCTGTTACCAGCAGGTCGACATGAGCCTGGCCTACCCGCTGATGCGTGGCAGCGCGCCGATCCTGGTCGCACTGGCGGGCACCCTGCTCGGTGAACCATTGCCCGCTGCAGCGTGGCTGGGCGTGGTACTGGTGAGCACCGGCATCCTGTGCATGGCAGTGGGTGCGCGTGGCGGCCAACTGCGCCTGCCGCTGCTGACCGCAGCGATGATCGCCACCTACACGCTGGTCGATGCGCAGGGTGCGCGCCAGTCCGGCAGCGCGCTCAGCTACACGTTGTGGTTGTTCCTGCTGTCGGGCATTCCGCTGCCGCTGTGGGCGTTGTACACGCGCGGCGGCGCGGTGCTGGACTATGCCCGGCGGCATTGGCCGCTGGGACTGGCCGGTGGCGTCGGCACCACCGCCTCCTATGCGATGGCATTGTGGGCCATGACCCAGGCGCCGGTGGCAATGATTTCGGCGCTGCGCGAATCCTCGATCCTGTTCGCGCTGCTGATCTCGGTGTTCCTGCTGCGCGAGCGGATTCCGCGCGCTCGCTGGCTGGCGGCGTCGCTCATCGTCGGTGGCGTGCTGGCGTTGCGGCTGGCGTGATGGGCGCGTTGGTAGTGCCGGCCGCTGGCCGGCAACCCGTCTGCGTCACAGCGGCGGCATCGCCTGCAGGTCGCCGTCGACCAGCTCGATCGCCATCACCACCGCGTCCTCGCGGCCCTGTGCGGCCGGGTAGTAGCGCGGGCGGCGGCCGATCTCGTTGAAGCCTTCGCTGTGATACAGCGCCAGCGCCGGCGTATTGGACGGACGCACCTCCAGGAAGACGCGCTGGGCACCACGGTCGGCGGCCAGTTGCACCAGCGCGCGCAGCAGCTGGCGGCCCAGCCCGCGCGACTGTGCCAGCGGGTCGATGCAGATGTTGAGCACGTGCGCTTCATCCGCGGCGATGCTGAGCACGCCATAGCCGACCAGCAGGCCATCGCGCTCCATCGCCAGGCCGGGATAACCGGCGCGCAGGCAGTCGATGAAGATGCCGCGGGTCCAGGGAAAAGGATAGCCCCGCAGCTCGATCGCCATCACGGCATTGAGGTCACTCTCGCGCAGCGCACGCAGGCTGACCGGGCCGGGCCGGGTTACCGCGCTCACGGCGTGCCCCGCTTGCGCAGGGCACGCAGCTGCGGCCACAGCGCACGCTTGGCGGCCGGGTCGCGGCGCAGCTGGTCCAGCGGCCAGCTGTCCATCAGCATCTGGGTGGCCGGGTCGTTCGGGTTGCAGCCAGAGGCGCGCAGCAGTGCGATCTGCAGGCGATCGGGCAGGCGTACCACCGGCTGGCGTGCGTTGCCGCTGGGCAGCGGGCGCTCAGCCGCCGGCACGGTATCCGGGGCACTGACCGGCGTTTCGCGGCGCGGCGGTGCCGGGCGTTCCGCGCGTACTGCGGTCGCGGGCGCGGCGTGGGCGTCGCGCGGCGGCACAGCAGCCCGCACCGGCTCCGGCGGGGCAACACTGGCTTCGGCTTCGGCCACGCTCAACTGCAATGCGGCATCCAGCTCGGCGGCCAGCTGGCCGTCGTGATAGACGGTATAGCCCATGGCCTGCAGCCAGGCCTGCTGGGCCGGTGACCACAGCACGGGCAGGTCCTGGCTCACGCGGCCTCGGGCTTCTTGCGCATGCGCTGCACGGCCCACATCACCGGGCCGGACAAGGCGTACAGGATGCCGACCGCGAACAGCACGCGCGGCAGGTCGATCACCGCAATGGCAATGGCGACCGGCACCAGTGCCAACACCAGGAACGGCACGCGATCCGAACGGGTGCCCTTGGCATCGCCGCCCTTGAAGCTCCAGAAACGGATACGGCTGACCATCAGCAGCGCAGCGATGATCGTCACCGCCAGCGCCACGTAGCGCAGCTGGTTGCCATCCCAGCCCAGGTTGCCGTCGGCGAACGCCCAGACGAAGGACATCATCAGGCCCGCTGCGGCCGGGCTGGCCAGGCCGACGAACCAGCGCTTGTCGACCACCGCCACCTGCGTGTTGAAGCGGGCCAGGCGCAGCGCCGCGCAGGCCGCATACAGAAAGGCAACGGCCCAGCCGACGCGGCCGAGCAGCGGATCGTCGAACTTCAGCCACGACAGCGACCAGTGGTACATCACCAGCGCCGGGGCCATGCCGAAGCTGACCAGGTCGGCCAGCGAGTCGTACTGCACGCCGAATTCGCTGCTGGTACCGGTCAGGCGCGCCACGCGCCCGTCCAGGCCATCCATCACCGCCGCCACGAACACGGCGATGCTGGCGTTGACGAAATCCCCGTTGGCCGCGGCGATGATCGCGTAGAAACCGGAGAACAGGCCGGCGGTGGTGAACAGGTTGGGCAACAGGTAAATCGTGCGCGAGCGCGGCGGCGGTGTGATCGGGTCCATGGAATCCAGTTTAATCGACTTGCCAGTGCTCGGCGCCAATGCTGCAATCGGCGTTCTACGCCCATTCCGTGGAGTTTGCTATGCGTGCCCTGTCCTGCCTTGGATGCCTGCTGCTGTTGGCCAGTGCCAACGCCGTGGCCGGTCCCGTGTACAAATGGAAGGACGCCCATGGCGTGACCCAGTACTCGGAGACCCCACCGGCGGGCAGGAAATTCGAGACCCGCGAACAGGCCCGCAGCCCGCAGGCCGCGGCCAGCGCCGAAACCCCGGCCGCCCCCGTGCCGGAGCAGTGCAGCACCGCCCGTGCCAACCTGGTCCTGCTGGAAGGCTCCGGCCAGGTGATGCAGGACACAAATGGCGACGGCAAGGCCGATACCGCCTTGACCCCGGAACAGCGCAGCGCGCAGAAGGGATTGGCGGAAGCCGCCATCAAGGCCTACTGCCCGGCGGAGTGAGGTTATCGGCAGGGCTTGCAGCCCTGCACCCGCAGAGGCAACAGCAAGGGCAACAGCCGGCTCTGGGCTTTCTGTAGGTTTGGCGGGGCGGTGTCGGATTGCGGGGACGCCGTAAACCCGTCCTGAAGTGACCCCCGAGACTTGGACGGTGGGGTCAGGCGGCTGCTTGGGCCTGTTCCCGGTACTTTACCGGGCTTAGCCCCTTCAATTTCAATCTGATTCGCTCTTGGTTGTAGTACTTGATGTACTCCACCAGCCCGGCCTCCAGGCTTTCGATGCTGTCAAAGCTGTTCAGGTAGAAGAACTCCGACTTCAGCGTCCCGAAGAAGCTTTCCATTGCCGCATTGTCCAAGCAGTTGCCACGTCGGGACATGCTTTGCTTCAACGAGTGCTTTTCCAGCATGTGCCGGTAGTTCTCATGCTGGTACTGCCAGCCCTGGTCGGAGTGGATCATTGGCCGCTCATCCGGCGAAAGCTTGCTGATGGCCTCCTCCAGCATCTGACCTACCAGATCGAACACGGGCTGGCGCTTGATCTGATAAGCCACGATTTCACCGTTGTAGAGGTCCATGATCGGCGACAGGTACAGCTTCATGCCTTGCACCTTGAACTCGGTGACGTCGGTCACCCACTTCTGG